>JAPSGG010000056.1 GCA_031177845.1 Chromatiales bacterium | reverse complement strand
CTGCGCTTGCATGAGATATGCAGCAAACCTTTTCCGATCTGACGTCCGCGCTGCGCCATCAAGGCGCCGTACGTGGCTTGCCGCTCATCGACGCGGCGTTGCTCGATGACGACCAGACCTATACCGCCAGTCTGCGGACGCGGCTGAGCTTGAGCGAGTTACCCCTGCCTATACGCGTGCGGGCATATGTGTCGGATGCCTGGCGACTCAGTTCAGGGTGGTATACATGGCAATTGTCGTAAGACGCCTGTCCATCGGCTTGATGCCCATGCTGGCGCTGTTCGCCCTGATGATGGTGTCTTTGTATCTGATGGGCGATGCGACTCAGAACGCCGCCCACTTCGGGCGCCTGTACATGTGGCTGCTGGTGCTCAATACGCTGTTGCTGGCGGCCTTGGTCTACCTAATCGGTATTAATGTTATACGGTTGGTGCAGCAGGTCATGGCCCGACAGCCAGGATCGCGTCTCACGCTGCGCCTGATGTTGATATCGGTGGTGCTGGCGCTCGTGCCGGTGGCGATCGTTTACACCTTCTCCGTCAAGATGCTTGTCCGAGGCATCGACAGCTGGTTCGACGTGCGCGTGGATAATGCGCTTACGGACGCGCTCGAGTTGAGTCGCTCGTCGCTGGATCTGGTGATGCGTCAGTTAAAACACCAGACGGAACCCATGGCCAAATACCTGGCGGACGTTCCCGACGCGCTGGCGCCGCTGACCCTGCACGACCTGCTGAGCGATAGCGGTGCGGTGGAACTGACCCTGTTCGGAGCCGATGGCCGCATCATCGCCACCAGCAGCGAGATGTCGTCGGCCATTGTCCCTCGCCTGCCAAGCGACACCGTGCTGCGGATTGTGGGCCAGGGGCAAAGCTATGTTGGGCTGGACCCGGTTAAGAATACAGACCTGCGCATCCGGCTGGTCATCCCAGTGCCTAACACGGCGGACAATCCGGAGCCTCGCTTTTTGCAGGTACTGTATCCGCTTACCGACCGTATTGGTCTACTTGCCGGCAGCGTCGAGAACGCATTTGGTAAATACAACGAGTTGATCTACCTGCGCAAGCCACTGAAGCAGAGCTTCATCGTCACCTTGTCACTGGTGTTGCTCTTAGGCGTATTATTCGCAGTCTGGGCTGCTTTCTATTCCTCCCGACGCCTTATGGCGCCGATCAGCGAGTTGGCCGAGGGCACCAAGGCCGTGGCGGCGGGCGAGTATCACAAGCGCCTGCCTGTGGGAAGTAAGGACGACCTGGGGCTGCTAGTAGCCTCGTTTAATCAGATGACTGAACGACTGTCCGCGGCCCGGGACGCGGCGGACCGTAGTCAACGATTGGTGGAAAGCCAGCGCGCCTACCTCGAGACCCTGCTGGAGCACCTGTCGTCCGGGGTCATGAGCTTGGATCGAGACCAAGTGCTGCGCACCATGAATGCCGCCGCCAGTCAAATATTGGGATTGAATCTAGAGGGCTATCTGGAACGCAAGCTGGTCGATGTGGGGCGGGAACACCCCACGCTTGCGCGGTTTTGCGAGACATTGGAGCCGCGGGTGACCAGTGCGGGTAAGGAATGGCAGGAACAGGTGGTGCTGTTCACCACCAGCGGGCGCAAGGTATTGATATGCCGAGGCGCACCGCTGCCCACTGGCGACGGTCTCTCGGGCGGGCACGTGATTGTGTTCGATGATATTACCGCTCTAGTGCAGGCGCAGCGTGATGCGGCCTGGGGTGATGTGGCGCGTCGGCTCGCACACGAGATCAAGAATCCACTGACACCGATCCAGCTCTCTGCCGAGCGCCTGCGCCGCAAGCTGCTACCGCAACTGGACCCCAGCGACGCCGAGGTCGTCGAGTGCGCCACGCACACGATCGTGCAGCAAGTGGAAAGCATGAAAACCATGGTCAACGCTTTCGGAGACTACGCGCGACCTCCGGCCATGCAGGTCGCGCCGCTGGACCTGAATAAGTTGATCCTGGAGGTTGTGGAGCTGTATCGCGCCAATCCGATTCAGGCGCAGTTGGAGCTCAAACTTGACGACAAGGCCCCACGTATCGAAGGGGATGCCGTGCGCATCCGCCAGTTGTTGCACAATCTGATTAAGAATGCCCTGGAGGCGCTGGAGGGCAGCAGGCGAGGCCGCCTAACGATCACCACGCGCTGTATCGAGGACGCTGGCGGCCAGTTCTTGGACCTACGCGTATTCGATAATGGGCCGGGGTTTCCGCCTGAGATCATGGGCCGGCTCTTTGAGCCCTACGTGACCAGCAAGGTCAAAGGCAACGGATTAGGACTCGCGATCGTTAAGAAGATCGTGGAAGAACATGGCGGCGCCGTATGGGCCCAGAATACCCGCAGCGGAGGCGCGAGCGTGCGCATCCGTCTGCTGTCATTAGGCGCCGATCGGCAGCCCAAACTTGAGGGAGACGCTGCATGAGCGCACCGCATATTCTGGTAGTGGACGACGAGCCGGATATCCGCAACCTCGTGCAGGAGATCCTTTCCGACGAGGGTTACGAAGTTGACGTCGCGGCGGATGCGGCCAGCGCCCGCGAAAGCCGCCGGCTGCGACGGCCGGATCTGGTTTTGCTGGATATCTGGATGCCGGGCGAGGACGGCATCAGCTTGTTGAAGGAGTGGCAGGACGGAGGCGGGCTGACCTGTCCTGTGATCATCATGTCGGGCCACGGGACGGTGGAGACGGCGGTCGAGGCAACCCGCCTAGGCGCGTTCGATTTCATTGAAAAACCGCTCACCCTGGCCAAGTTGCTGCTGTCTGTGCGCCGGGCCCTGGAGGCCGATCAGCTGCAACGCGAGAACCTCGGGCTTGGCGGCCAGTCCTATGCAGCCGAGCCCATCGGCTCCAGCGCCGTGATGCAGCAGCTACGCGCGCAGGCCAGGCGTATCGCGCAGCATGATTCCTGGGTGTTGATCACTGGGGAGCCGGGCACCGGTAAGGAAACCATTGCCCGCTATGTGCACTCGTTGAGTCCGCGTAGTGATCATCCATTCGTGAGCATGAGCGCCGCGGCGCTGGCACGCGAGAATTCGACGTCGGAATTGCTTGGCTCGGAAGCCGGCGAGGCGGTGCATCATGGCCTGCTGGAGCAGGCCAGCGGCGGCGTGTTCTTCCTGGACGAAGTTGCGGATATGGATCTGCAGGCCCAAGGCCGGCTGTTGAACGCGCTGGAAGGGCAGAGCTTCCTGCGAGTCGGCGGAAGCCAGCCGGTGAACGCCGACGTGCGCGTCATGGCCGCAACTCAGCATGATCTCCAACAGGAGGTCCGGGCCGACCGTTTCCGGGAGGACTTGTACTATCGGCTCAACGTGGTGCCGCTGCGGGTACCATCCCTGCGCGAGCATGCCGAGGATATCCCCGAACTGCTCAGTTATTACGCTGACTTCTATTGCAGCCGCGAGGGCTTGCCTTACCGGCGTTTCGCCATTGCGGCGCAAAACCGTCTGCGCCATTACTCGTGGCCGGGTAACAGCCGCGAGTTGCGCAATCTGGTGCAGCGCCTGCTGATCATGGTTACTTCCGAACAGATCGGGGTCGACGAGGTCGAGCTTGCCTTGGGCCAGCGCGGCGAACGCACGGAAGAACCGCGGTGGCGGCACAATGTGTTCGAACTGCCCCTGCGCGAGGCGCGCGAGGAATTCGAACGCAGCTATCTGCTACACCAGCTCAAGCAGTGCCGCGGCAGTGTCAGCCGGCTTTCACAGAGGGTCGGGATGGAGCGTACGCATTTATACCGCAAGCTCCGCGCGTTGGGCATCAATCCGAAGGAAGTCGACTGACAGCCGCTCCGCATCCACACATGGATGCACGTGTCAAGTGGGATGCGCGCTATCGCGATCTGAATATCGACGAGGCCAGACCGGCGCGCGTGCTGAGCGAAAACACGCATTTGCTGCCGACCAAGGGCTGCGCCCTCGACGTGGCCTGCGGGCTGGGCGGCAACGCCATACTCCTCGCACGATTGGGGCTTGAAGTGACCGCCTATGACATTTCTGCCGTCGCAGTCAACAAGCTCAATGCTTATGCGCGCGAGCAGGCTCTGCCGCTGCGCGCGCAATGTCGTGACGTGGGAAAGAAGCCGCCGGCGCCGGAAGGATTCGATATCGTGGCGGTGTCTTACTTTCTGGAGCGCCGATTGACCGGCGCTCTAATCGGTGCGTTGCGGCCTTGGGGTCTGCTTTTCTACCAGACATTTATACGTGATAGTGTGGACGATACAGGCCCCCGTGACCCCGTCTTCCGCCTCGAGGAGAACGAACTTTTGATGTTGTTCGCGCCACTCAGGATTCTGCTCTATCGCGAAGAAGGACGCGTCGGCGATATCTCGCGAGGATTTCGCAACGAGGCGATGCTGGTGGGGCAAAGAAGGTAGGCGCAGGCAACAGAGCACGGCTCACAAGAGGCGTCGTCAGTCACGTTGCATGTTGCTGACTTGATCTGTGGCTCCCACAGCGTATTCCCAGTACCTAACGCCTATGGGCATCATCGAAAATTTCGAGGCGCTGTTGGCCAAGGGCCAGGACACCGCGCTGCTGCGCTTCTCTCTGGGCAATGAATACCTGAAGAAGGGCGAGATTGAGCGGGCTGTCGCGCACCTGCGCGCTGCGGTCAGGCTAGATGCCACCTACTCCGCAGCTTGGAAGGCGCTAGGCAAGGTCTTGACCGAGCGCGGCGCGCTGCAAGATGCGCTAGAGACCTATACCTGCGGCATAGAAGCGGCGGATAAGAGAGGCGATAAACAAGCAGTCAAGGAGATGCAGGTATTCAAGCGCAGGCTTGAGAAGCGCTTGTCTTGATCGCCAAAACCTAGTAGAACCGCGGTTCGCCAGGCGGACGATCCTTGAACCGTTTATAGCTCCAGGCATACTGCTCGGGACACTCCCGTACCATGTTCTCAACGCCCAGATTGACCGCGGCGGCAGCGACCACCGGATCCGGATCATAGACGTCCGTGGTGGCGGGCCGATAATGAACGTGATAGCCCGCCCCACCGCGCAGGCGCTGTGCATAAGTGAAGATCACGGGAGTTCGGCGTTTGCTCGCCAGGCGTGTAGCCAGCATCATGGTATATGCATCGATGCCGAAGAAAGGTGCGTACACGCCGTTGCCTGGATTGGGCACCTGGTCCGGCAGTATCCCCACACAGTGTCCTTTATCAAGCGCCTTAACGAGGGACTTGATGCCACGGACTTCGGTCGGCACCAGGCGCGCACCGGTATGCTCTCTGCCAGCATGCATGATAGCTTCCAAGGCTGGCTGCCGCGATCGGCGATAGAGGCTGGTGATCGGATACTTCGTAGCGACGTAGAGGCCACATAATTCCCAGCAACCGAGATGTGGTGCGGCCAAGATGACGCCCTGATTCCGAGCGATTGCCTCATCCATGAGAGCTTGTCCGGTTGTCATCTTGACCAGCGACGAGATCCTGTGGGCCGGCACGCGCCACAGATGGGGTGCCTCGATCAGCGATTTGCCCGTCTCCATAAGACTGATGCGGGCGATGCGTCTACGCCATTTCTCATGGCGCGTCGGATAGCAGATGGCAAGATTGATGCCAGTCACGTGGCGCATCCGGGTCGGGAAAAGATAAGCAGCCAGCCCGACCAGAGCGCCTAGCCAGTGAGTGGCCCACAAGGGCAAAAAAGATAGCAGCTTGAGTGTTGGTCGAATAAGTCGTGTGCGCATCACAGCGCGCTCGCAGGAGCCACCGCCGGCAGTCCTTGCTCGCTTGACTATCCTATAGCGCCGAGGCGCGACCCATAGGCCGTGCCTTTCGCATGCTTTAAACCAGCCGCCATTAGCGGCCGCATGGTGGATAGCAGACACTTGAACAATTGCGGAATGACCTGCTCCTGGGCGGCTAGCAATCCCTTCACGTGCATGCGCTGCGTGGGCATATTGAAACAACCCGGGCAATTTTCTGGAATCACAGGCAAACCCGCCGCGGCTGCGAAGGAGGCGGTCTGTCGCTCGCGCGCGTATACGAGCGGGCGGATCACGCGCAGGTCTCCGGCGTCGATGCGGTAATGGGCCTTCATGGTCTTCAAGCGCCCGCCATGGAAGGCCGACATCATGAAGCTCTCAGCGAGATCGTCGAGGTGCTGACCGAGCGCCAGTACGTTATAGCCCTCGCGTCGAGCGACCCCATACATGATGCCACGCTTCATGCGCGAGCAGAAAGCGCAATACGAGTCGTTGTCCATGTGCTCGGTGGCGAGCCGGAGAATGGGTTTGCGCTCGTAAAAGTATGCGACCCTTAGGTCGGCCATGTAAGGGATCAGCGCGGACGGATCATAGACCTCCGATTGCGGATCGACCGTGACGGCGCCGAGCTCGAACTTCACAGGCGCACAGCGCTGAAAGTGGAGCAACAGATGCAGCAGGCTCAAGGAATCTTTGCCTCCCGACAATCCAAGCAAAATGCGATCGCCGGCCTGAATCATGGCGTAGTCAGCGATTGCCTTGCCGGCTAGGCGGATCAGCGTCTTGGGCGGTTTGGCTGGGCTCGTCGTCATATCAGTATCGTTTGCTTGGGGTAACGCGTAGAAGGCAAAGGCAGTTTATCCCAGATCGCGCAGAGTTTGTAATCTGTGCGCACGCGGTTATCATCTGTTCACGGGCGGTCGCGCTAAATGCGCCAGCTGGTTTTGCTCGAGGTGTCAGTGTTATCGCTCTATACGTATGTAAGATCCTACCGGCAGTTCAGACTCAAGGTCGAATCGCCGCACGATCTGTATGTGGAGGAATGCGGCCGGCCCGACGGTTTGCCGGCGATATTCCTGCATGGCGGTCCGGGCGCTGGTTGCGAGCCCTACCACCGCGGATTTTTCGATCCGAAACGGTATCGCATCGTGCTGTTCGACCAGCGAGGCAGCGGCCGCTCACGCCCCCATGCCGCCCTGGAAGGCAACACCACGTCCCATCTGGTCTCGGACATCGAGACCCTGCGCGAGCACTTAGGCATCGAGCGCTGGGTGGTCTTCGGTGGTTCATGGGGCTCGACGCTAGGACTGGCTTACGCGCAGGCACATCCTGAACGGGTGTTGGGCTTGATAGTGCGAGGCATATTCTTGTGTCGCAAACGCGATATCGACTGGTTCTACCAGGATGGCGCCAGCCGTTTGTTCCCCGATTACTGGCGGGATTTTATCGAGCCGATCCCAGCCGCCGAGCGGGCCGATCTGGTGCAGGCGTACTATCGCCGCCTGACCGGAGTCGACGAGCTGCAGCGCATGGCCGCGGCCAAGGCCTGGTCGATCTGGGAAGGGCGCACGGCGACGCTGCGTATCAATCCGGGTGTCGTCGAGCACTTTGCCGACCCGCACGTCGCTCTCAGTCTCGCGCGCATCGAATGTCACTATTTCGTCAATAATAGCTTCATGGCGCCCGACCAACTTCTGAGGAATGCCGATCGACTGCGGGCTATCCCCGGCTTCATCGTGCACGGGCGCTATGATGTTGTGTGCCCTCTGGAGCAGGCGCTGGATCTACACCGTGTGTGGCCAAAGGCCAAGTTGACCATCGTGCCGGATGCCGGCCACTCGGCCACGGAACCAGGAATCATGGATGCCTTGCTGCGCGCGACTAATGCGATGGCCGACCGATACGCGTGATCGGGCTGCTGCAGCGCGTCGCCCATGCCCACGTCGAGGTCGACGGTGTCCCAGTCGGCGCGATTGGTACCGGTTTGTTGGTGCTGGTGGCTGTCGAACGCGGCGACAATCACGCGCACGTCGAGCGGCTGCTGGAGCGGATCCTTTCTTTCCGCGTGTTTGCGGATAACCAGGGGCGTATGAATCTGAGCCTCGTCGACATAGCTGGCGGACTGTTGCTGGTGCCTCAGTTCACGCTCGCCGCCG
>JAPSGG010000306.1 GCA_031177845.1 Chromatiales bacterium | reverse complement strand
CTACATCAACCACCCTTTGGCGCTGGCAAGGGTTTTGGCCGTGGAGGGCGGCATTGATGACCCGGATGTGATCTGCGCCGCGTTGCTGCACGACACCATCGAGGACACCAAGACAACGGCCGCCGAGCTGCGTTTGAACTTTGGCGACAAGGTGACCGGCATCGTCCGGGAGGTCACCGACGATAAGAGCCTCGACAAGGATATCCGCAAAGAGAAACAGGTGCGGGATGCACCGCGCCTCTCGCCGGAAGCCAAGCTGGTAACGCTGGCCGACAAGATCTGCAATCTAAGGGACATTCTGGATTCCCCGCCAGCAGACTGGCCAGCCGAGCGCAAGCGCGCTTATTTCGAAGGTGTTTCAGTGATCTGATGCGCTATGTAAACCGTCGGATCAACGATCGGACGATCCCACCGGACGTGGAGGTCGCCTAATCTGAGTAAATGGTCCTCCTTGTTTGGGAAACGCACCTCAGCTATCTCGTCGTCCGCGTCTAGCACGCGTCCGACGCGCCATGCAGCGTCTGCTTCGTCCTGCCAGTAAACGCGGGTCTGCCGCGGGAGCGTGACCTGTTTTACAACACCCACGGGTACCTCAACGACAATCGGTCTAGTTATCGGAGAATCGAAGAACGAGATCTGCGCATAACCATGTTTCAGATGTTCAATCTTGCCTATACCCAAGACCGCGTAACGAGAATCTTTGACTCGGACGAACACACCCATAGCCACTTCTCCGTTCGAGTTGAAGATCGAAAATATTAGCTCATTCTTACCGTGTCCGGAGCGAAATTACCTCAGATTGGGCACGCGGATGCTCGAGATGTTGCAGCTTCCGGTCCCTGTGCCGGATTATCAAATCACTAGCAAACCTCTCTCGGACTTTGCGAGGAGCTGAGCGCCCCTCCGAGAATCTCTCTTCTATCCGGTCCCTCAGCGAATTCCGCGAGGTTATACGCATCAGCAAACTGACCGCCACTTGGCATGAGCGTTACAGTAGCCACAAGGCCGAGTGTTCTCGGCGGGGCATGCACCATCCATAGCCGGAAGGAAGAAATATTCAGATGCGAAGGGGTTCAAAACGGTAGGAGCGCTCTATCCGCGGAATATTAGCTTCTTCAGTTCACCGGTCGACCGTATGGCGGGCTGGGCGACTGTGGCGCCTCGATGGCGGCGCCGCACGTGGCGGGGATCGCCGCTCTCCTGACCGCGCAGGGGCGCGACGACGAGGTGATCGAGATCCTCAAGTCCACCGCTCGGGACGCCGCCGCTCGATACGCGCGGCACGTACTCGCCGTTCTACGGCTTGGGGATCATCGACGCCGGTGCGGCGGTCATTGCGCCGGCGCCGTAGACGGCGGGTTCGGATCAACTCAGGGGTCCTGTGACCCCCAAGCTGCACCCATGACTCGCAGCGGCGCCGGATGCAAGCAGCAATGACCTGTGCTGATGCTGCGCTGGCGCAAGGAAGCGAGAGCTTTTATCTGTGCAACCGGGGCAGCTTTGCCAAGTAATTGGCTATCCCTTTCTCAAGCCAGCCGCGACTGAACGAGCCGGAGGTCCTCGACAAAACGCCGATACTCCAGTTGACGCAGCTCTTCATCCGGCAGCCGCAGCAGGGCGGAAGGGTGGGTGGTCACAAACGTGGCGTCTGAAAGCGGCGTCTGAACAAAATGCCCGCGGTAATCCTTAAGCCGCACGGCCTTGCCAAAAGCGGCCGTCGCAGCGGTGACGCCCAGGCACACGACCACCTGCGGGCGGATCAACTCGATTTCATTAACCAGCCACGGTTTACAGGCTTTGATCTCGCGATCCTGCGGTTTTTTATGGATGCGTCGTTTGCCGCGCGGCTCCCATTTGAAATGTTTGACCGCATTGGTGATATACGCGGCCTTGCGATCGATGCCGGCTTCGGCCATCGCCCTGTCTAGTAGTCGGCCTGCCGGACCTACGAACGGGCGCCCGGCAAGGTCCTCTTCATCTCCCGGCTGCTCGCCGATGAAGACCGCTCTTGCGTCCCTTCGGCCTTCGCCGAATACGGTTTGCGTGGCGTCCTGGTATAGCGCGCAACCCCGGCAGGCGCTGGCGGCCTCGCGTAAGGCGCTTAGGCTGCGATGTGCGGGGAGGAAGTCGGCGGCAGATGTCGTGGGATTACTCATGGCTTTGGCATGGATGCGGTTGATGCACCTTCACTCGCAAGCATCATGCCGGTTTATCGATGCGCAAAGCGCTGCATCAAAAGCTCGGCTCGTAGGGTGTGCTGTGCGCACCGTAGCATTTGCACCCTTACGAGAGCGCTTTTAAACTTAATGAAAATCCCGCGAGTGAATCGAGAGACTCCCAAGCCAAGCGCTCAAATCCGCGAGCTTTCCTGCGATGAGATGCAGCACGTTACTTTCCTGTTGCACGATACCGCTCACCATCAACAAGCGTGATTGGAGCAAGGGCCCGCGCTGGGCTTCGGCGATGCTAGGGCGTACGATCACGTTCACATGGCCGCTCTCGTCTTCGAGGGTAATGAAGATGACCTGCGCCGAGCCGGGGCGTTGACGGCTGATGGTCAGCCCCGCGGCTCGGGCGACGGTGCCGCTGCGCAATTCCCACAGCTCAGTAGCGCGGCGGATACCGAGCGCGTTTAGGCGCTTACGCAACAGCGCGACCGGGTGGCGCCTTAAGGTGAGGCCCAGGCTGGCATAATCCGCACTGATTTCATCGCCTTCTTCGGGCTTGCGCAACATCGGTTCGGGCTCGAAAAAATGCGGCGTGGGAAATATGGGCAGCGGCCTTTCCGCACCGCCGATTTGCCACCAAGTAAGGTGACGGTGACCGGCAAGCCCCTGCAGCGCATCAGCCGCAGCCAGGCTTTCCAGGTCTTTTTTGTCGAGGCCCGCGCGCGTGACTAAATCCTGTATGTCTTCAAACGGCGCCTCACGGCGAGCTTCAAGCAGGGCCCCCACACCGGCCTTAGAAAGACCTTTGACCATGCGTAAGCCCAGGCGCAGGATAGAAAAATCCCTCTCTAATTCCCCCTTTTCCAAAGGGGAAGAATCAGAAAGCCCCCCTTTATTAAAGGGGGGTGAGCCGGATATAGGCCGATGTCTGTTGAACATCGGCCCCGGCGAACGGCCCGCCAAGGAGGGCGGGACTGGAGTCTCAAGAGAATTAAGCGTCGCGCCAGGGATGGCAGGCACGATGAATTGTTCAGTTTCCAAACTGCAATCCTCCTCGCTGTAACGCACATCCACTGGCCGCACCTCGACGCCATGCCGACGAGCGTCCTGCACCAG
>JAPSGG010000003.1 GCA_031177845.1 Chromatiales bacterium | reverse complement strand
CGAGCAGCGCCTTGCGGGCAGCGAGCCATTCGTCTCGCGATACGATTTCTGGGTGTACATGTGTGCTCGTCGTCATGACGACTTCCTCGTTGATGTCGATTGTGTGTACTGGTCGCTTAACCTGTCTGGGAGCCCGATGTCTTCGGTCGGCCGAATCTCAAAGCAACCTCCCAGGCGCACACCCGGGTGCTCCGACATCAACTGAATGGCGTGGTTGAGGTCATCGGCCTCAAGCACCAGGATTCCGCCCAACTGCTCCTTCGTCTCGGCAAACGGTCCATCGGTGATGGATACCTTGCCGTTCTGCCAGCGCAGGGTGGCCGCGTTCTGAACGCTCTGAAGCGCTTCGCCACCGATCATGTGACCGTTCTTGCGAAGCACGTCGTCGTAGGCGAAACATTCCTTCATCATCGCCTCTCGCTCGCTGTGGGACATGGCGTCCCACTTTTTCTCTTCCATAAATCCAAGGCATATGAATTTCATAGCTTCCACCTTTTCAATAGTGAATTGGCTGTTCGCACCCTATAGTCGTTTGGCAGAGCCCAATGTCGACAGCGGGCCGCCACGAAATACCTGCGGAACCTGGAAACTTGCCCCGTTCGGCTCCAAGTTTGGCTGACGGCTCGGTGAGTTCCTGCTCGTCGCTCATGCGTTGCTCACGCGCAAGCCACTCATCTCGCAATACGATTTTCGGGAGTGTCATGGTGCCCTCGATCATGATGACTTCTCTCTGGATTTCGGTCGCGCCCGTGTTTTCTTCACGCTGGTCTTGACGCGGAGCTTGATTACCGATAGCACGACCAGCCCACCTGCAGAGCCCGCGCCGGCGACGGCCCAGGCCGCCAATGCCATGCATGCTGGACACATGGGGCCTTCGTCTCTCGAAGATTGGCCGGCGCTATCGGCAGTCCGCGACCGGGCGCACCTCTATACCTCCGATCCGCGCGGACGGGAACCTCGATGCCACCTGGATAGCCTCGTTCAGGTCCCTGGCCTCAATGAGCCAGAAACCGCCCAGCTGCTCCTTGGTCTCGGCGAAAGGTCCGTCGGTAGTGGACAGCTTGCCGTTTCGGACCCGCACCATGGTGGCAGTCTCAACCGGTTGGAGACGTTCCGAGGCAATGTAGTGGCCGCTTTTGCGAAGCGCTTCGATGTAGGCCATGGTCTCGTTCATGAGGCCGATCATCTCGCCTTCGGACAGGGCGTTAAGCTTCTTTTCCTCGGTGCAACAGAACAGTACGTATTTCATGGTCACCTCTTGACACAGTTGTGAACGATGTAAGTCGCTGACTAACGTATGCTTTGTTATCTAGACCCCCTCAGGTACACTCGGGGCGAGCTCCGGGAGAGATCTTGTAATCCCGTAATCGACTGATTCTTCAAGATATCTCGCTACTGTCGAAATGACACTTCCTCGAAGCTTTCTGGATATTAGATAGTCGTTCGACATAGGCCAAAATCGACAAGAGGCCCGCGCGGGCTGTCTATTCCCGATCCAGAACGCCACGATCCCAATGCCGCAGCAGGAACAGCGCGACCAAAGCGCCGAGCACGGGAAGGCCCGCGATGAAGAGATGATTAGAGGGATCGCCCCAGGGATCGAGGAGCTGCCGCCAGGACACGAGCATGCTGACCGCATGCAAGGCGAGCGCCCCGCCATACACGACGGTGCGGAACACGCCGAGAAACAGGCACACGGCGATGGCGATCTCCACAGCGCCGAAAACGTACCCTAGTGCTTGAGGGACGTTGAGGCCGTAGAAGTAGCTCCAGATAGCGACGGTGTTCTGCGGCACGACGAACTTTTCAATGCCCCACTGGAGCAGAAACAGTCCGAGCGTGACGCGTAGCACCAGCAGCACGGGAAACAGGGCTTGCCTCAAGGCTTTATCATTCATAACCGTCTCCGATGGGACCCATCCGGCGCTCCATGATCCGTTACGCCCCCGGTGCGGTTCATGCCACCGTTCGCAGGTACTCGGCGAGGCGATCGAAGCTCTGAGACACGCCTTCCTTCATCCCCGTCTGAAGTGCCGCGTCGCGAGCCTTCTTCGATGGGTAGAGAACCGTGAGCGTGATCGTCGTCTTGCCATGCTCCCCGGAGAGGATCAGCGTGTTGAGCGTTTCTGGCCAGTCGCCTCCCCACGATTCGGTGGAGACGAGCCGCTCGGGCGGCGTGATTTCTCGATATTCGCCGCGCATCCCCATCTCGGTGCCGTCGGAACGGCGCCAGACGAAGTGCCACGCCCCACCGGGCTTAAGATCGATCTGGCAGACGGGCATGGTCCAGCCGCTCGGACCCAACATCCAGTGCGGCAAGTGCTTCGGATTAGTCCAAGCCTCAAAGACGAGTCTGCGCGGTGCGTCAATGACACGCGTCATCACGATCTCCCGACCCGGCGGCGTCGTGAACGTCGTCGTACCATTCTTACTTAATGTCGCCATGATCGCTCTCCTTATTCTTTCAAGTGTTATTAAGTAGGTTATCTACACTCGATAGTCGTTCTGGGAAGACCATATTCGACAATACGCTGACGCTGCGCTTGCTCCTGTGAGGTAACCAGTGCGTCAAGTATCAGGAAGCCCTCGGAGTCTTAATGGAGATACCACTGATCTGGGAGCAAGATAGTCAGCAGATTATTAAGGAGATGAGCTCGGCCAGCGAGCTTGAAATTGAGGGGCTCAAGCCGCACGAGCGCAAGGTAAAGATGGAGCACACGCCCGTCTCCATGGTTCCGAGCCCGAAATAGGAACGTTCGCAGCTCGACACGTGGCGCGATTGCGGTCTTCCGCAGGTTCAACAGCGGGTGTATGTGGGCGGCCATCAAAGCGTCGACATGGAGCCCGCAGCCGCATTCGTTAAACGCTTTGCCCAGCCGATAACGCTAGCGGTGTAGCCTCCTTCGCAGAAGAAGCACGGCTCGCGGTTGTGCCCACATCGCGACGTGTAAGGAAGCACCGTCCAGATGAACTCGGGTGCGACGGGCGCGCCCGCATATCTACCAGAAGTATCTGAGCTCGCCTCTTTGAATCCGCCGTAAGACCGGAACGAAGTAGTGGCAGGGTTATACTTGCCTCAATCCTCTGCCGGAGATTCCTTGTGTGATCGAGGGCTTTACCATCTTCTTAGCGTTCCAGCTGGCAGGCGAGCTCGTGGCGCGCGGGCTAGAGCTTCCGGTACCTGGGCCGGTCATAGGTCTGCTCTTTCTGTTCCTGGTCTTGTGGTTTCGAAGCGCCACGCCTGCGAACCTCACTGACGCAGCGTCAGCGCTGCACAGCCATCTGTCGCTGCTCTTTGTTCCCGCTGGTGTCGGTGTGATGCTGTATTCCCCTGCCCTCGCGCGCGAGTGGCTCGTGATCCTCGTGTCTGTCGTGATCAGTACCCTGATTGGCTTGGGCGTGACTGTGTGGGTACTGAAAGCACTCGTCGAGAACGAGGACGAGCGTCAATGAGGGAAGAATTCTTTCAACTATGGGTGTATCTCTCCACCTCGCCCCTCTCCGGCCTCACCTTTACTCTGCTGGCCTACTGCGCGGGCTTGTACGTGGCAAGATCGTTGCGCCTTCATCCGCTCGCAAATCCCGTGGCCATCGCGGTCGCCGTGCTCGTGGCTCTGCTGACATTGATGGGCATCCCGTACCCCAGATACTTCGAGGGCGCGCAGTTCGTCCATTTCTTATTGGGCCCGGCAACGGTGGCACTGGCTGTCCCCATGGCTGCGCAGCTACCGACGCTTAAACGCCATCGCTGGCCCTTGCTGCTGGCCTTGCTCTGCGGTGGCGCGGCGAGTGCGCTGAGTGCGGTCGGCATTGCATGGCTGATGGGCGGGAGCATGGAAACGCTGATGTCCTTACTCCCGAAGTCGGTGACGGCGCCGATCGCAATGGGGATCAGCGAAAGAATCGGCGGCAATCCCGCGCTCACCGCCGTCTACTGCATTATCACGGGAATTCTGGGCGCCGTCGTGGCGCCTTATCTGTTCGCCGCCGCCGGTGTGCGAAACCCGCTGGTGTCCGGTTATGCACTGGGAACGGCTGCTCACGGCATCGGCACGGCGCACGCATTCCAAGAGAGCGCCGCGATGGGCGCCTTCGCCGGACTTGCGCTTGGCCTGCACGGTCTGATCGCGGCCGCGGTGATGCCACTCACGATTGCCTGGTTGAGAGCAATGTAAAGAAGCTCTGAACAAGTCTGTCCAGAACTTCTGGACTAGTGCCAACCACAAGAAGACGACCTCCATTTTATGGACGCGGACTAGTCGCGACAGCGGCAACAAAATTGAAGCCGAGCGCGCCGCGGACCATCCCGTCTCGAGTGCCCCGCCAAAATCCGGTATGCGCCCTTTCCGGGAGGTATCGCGGACGGGAAGGTCCGTTCAGACGGCAACCAGCCTAGCCGAATAGCTTCTGTGCCTGGTCGACCAAGAGGACGGCCGAGAAGCCGCCGTAGAACAGCACGGCCCACGCGAGTACGACGAGACGGCCGCCCTTAAGCCCGATTTCCCTGGGCAGCACGCCACGATTGAGCCGGATCAGCAGCACCGAGTACACGAACATCACTATGCCGTTCAGCGACGAGGCGATCACGAGCAGCACCAGCGGCTGGTTGACACCCGAGAGCAGGATGATCGACCCGAACGTGATCTCCAGCCAGACGGTGATGAAGTACAGCCGGCTCTCGCTCCACCGGTAGCTGTCGCGGAGCGCACCGGTCTTGAGCACGTCCGCCGTCAACCGGCCGACCATGTCGAGCACGGTCAGGTTGGTCGAGAATAGCACGACGCTGCCGATCAGCCAGAACGTTGTGCCGAGCCAGGCGCCCCCGGTGTCCTTGAGGGCTTCGCCCTGGATTCGAATAAAATCGAAGCTCTCCTCGGCAATGCCGGTTCCCACTGTGACGAAGGTCAGCGCCATGAACACCAGTAGCGTGACCCCGCCGATCACGAAGAACGTGATGAACTGCTCGCGGTGCGCGACCTTCCACCAGGCGTTCCACCGGCGCATATTCTCCTCGTCGCGCCTGAAGAAGTAGCCCGTGGTCGGTGCGGCGACCTCCTCGCCCGTGAACGGCGATACCACCTTCGGCAGGCGCGCCCCCATCCCCAGCCCTTTGTCGCGCACCCAGTTGGACTGGACCAGGTTCATCGCGCCACCCGCGCCGGCGAACGCAATCGCGCCGAGCAGCGTGGCCGCGCCGAGCGCCGCGATTCCGGCTGGGATCTTGTCGACCTCGAGGAAGCCGCGACCGAGACCGTTATACCCGTCCCCGCCGATCAGGAAGATCGCTGCGTAGACGATGAACAGCACGATCAGCGCCACCATGAAGAACTGGATCTTCTCCACGGTCCGGTACACCACCGGCGAGACCGTCAGCACCACGCCGATGAGCACCAGGACACCGATCGTAACGTACGGGACGGCGTCCTCCGAGAAACCGAGCGCGAAGCTCAGTGTCGTTGTACCGCCCGTCGCCCATCCTGGCCAAGCCCACGGCACGACCGTCATGATGATGAACAGCCAGCCCCAGTGCTTCCACAACCGGGTGAACCCGATGACGGCCGTCTCGCCGGTGGCAAGGGTATAGCGCTCGATCTCCATGTTGAGGAAGTACTGCGTGCCCACACCGAGGACCACGAGCCAGACCAGAACCAGCCCCACCTGGGAGGTGATGTAGGGCCAGAGCACATACTCGCCGGACCCGATCGCTCCGGCGAGCAGCAGCACGCTTGGGCCGAGCACTCGCCTGAGCGGCTGTGCCTCTGGAAGATCGGCGTACTTCGCCGCAGGTACGTGACGGCTCGGAAGCTCCGTGACGAGGTTCGCCTGCGGTGAGTCGTCGATGGACTGGGACATGGTTAGTCGCCTTACTGCTGGTGTGCAGCGAATCCCCCGCGCATTGGGTCGTCCACGATCTCGATCGTATGGGTCGTGGCGATCGATCCCCATGTCGCTGGAGTGTTGCAGCGACCGGCATGAGGCAGCGGGAGTTGGAGGTGACGAGAAGATCGGCGGCCGCGAGCACCTGAGCTGCCGTGCGGTCCCCTAGCTCACGTAGTTTGAAGAAGTTGTCGACGCCCGCCGAGCCGCAGCAGATCTCCGGGTCGGCGATCTGCACCAGCTCCGGGTCAGGTAGCGCGCGAAGGAGCTGTCGGGGTAATGCGCATTCTTTGACGACCTTGTTCAGCAAAAGGCACAGTACTGCTCGGCCCGTGAGCTGTCAAACAAGCTATGCACTTGCGCCTAGTACCGGGATTGCCCGATGCAGCATGAGGCAAGCGAAGGCAATGTAATGAAGGCCGGCGAGCGTTTGCGGCAGCCGCTCGTAGTCGCGCACGAGATGGCGAAAGCGCGAACTCCAAGCAAAGCCCAGTTCTGCGGCCCAGCGACGCCCCATGTCGGCAGTCTTAATGTGCTGATTGGAGCCTCTGGTATGAGATTGCATCTAGAGGAAGTATAGGCGCAGCGATAGGTGGCTCCTGTTCAAGTTCGTCGTTCGCCGGGTCCGGCTGGTGCCGAGCCGCGATGAGCGAATAGAACACTGGCACCACGAACAGGGTGAACACGGTGCCGACGATCATACCGGCGACCAGGATTGTCCCAATGCTGTTGCGGGCCTCGGCGCCGGGACCGGTTACCAGTACGAGTGGAAGGTGCCCGAAGACAGTGGCCGCAGAGGTCATCAGCACCGGCCGAAGGCGTGTCAACGACGCTTCGCGCAGCGCGGCCATCTTCTCAAGCCCGCGCTCCCGCAAGGTGTTGGCGAACTCCACAATCAGGATGCCGTTCTTGGCGATTAGTCCCACTAAGGTGATCAGTCCGACCTGCGAGTAGATGTTGATCGTGGTGAGGTCCAGGAAGCTGAACACCAGCGCGCCGGAGATCGCGAGCGGCACCGATCCTAAGAGCACGATCAGTGGATCGCGGAAGCTTTGAAACTGCGCCGCGAGCACCAGATAGATGAGCACGACTGCGAACCCGAGCGTGACCGTGAGTGCCCCACCCTCGCAACGGATCTGGCGCGACTCGCCGGCGTGATCGAGCACGATCTCCGGACCGCCCGCCGTGGCCGCGGCGGCCTCTAAGACGCGCAGCCCTTCTTCCTTCGTGACGCCCGGCTTCACGCCGCCGAAAATGCGTACCGCGTTGCGCTGCTGGAAGCGGTTCAAGGCGCGCGGCGCGGTGCTCGTTTCAATGCGCGTGAAGGTCGACACCGGCACGAGTTCACCACTCGGCGTCTTGATCTTGAGGTCAAGCAAGGGGCCGACGGTGGCACGGTCCTCATCGCCGATCTGCGGGATGACCTTGTAGCTGCGGTCGAAGTAGTTGAAGCGGTTCACGTAATCGCCGCCGAGCAAGGTGCCCAACTCCTGCGCGACAGTCGCTAGATCCAGCTCGAGGTCGGCGATCCGCTCGCGATCGAGCACGACTCTCGCCTCTGGCAGGTCGATCTTCAGGTCGGTGTCGACGTACAGAAACTTGCCACTTTGCCAGCCGGCGTTCACGATTTGCTGGGCAATGTCAAGCATCTGCTCGGCCGGCGCGTTGCTCTGTAGCACCAATTCGACGTCATACTGACCGGGTGTTGGCAACGGCGGGTCGAGGCGCGGGAACACGCGCAAACCCGGCACCTGCGAGACCGCAGCGTAGACGTCACCGAACATCTCTTCAGTCGAGCGTTCGCGTTCTGTCCAGTCCTTTGCGACCATGCCGCCGAAGCCGCCCCAGGCCGCGGTCAGCGACCACATGAATTCCGCCTCCGGGAACGCGGTGATCGTGCGCACGACTTTGCGTGACTCGCGATTGACCGCCTCCAAGCTTGAGTCGGGCGAAGCTTCCAGAAACAGGCTGATATGACTCTGGTCTTCGGCAGGCGCGAGTTCTTTCTTGGAGAACGTGTGCAGCGGCCAGGCCGCAACCATGATTAGTAACGCGGCTGCGACGATCACCCAGCGCATTTCGAGCGCGACGTCGAGCATGCGCGCGTAGACGCGGCTCACGCCATCGAAGGCCCAATTGACCAGCGTGGTCAGACGACCTTCCTTGCCGTGCGGATGCACGAAGCGCGAGCTCATCACCGGTGAGAGGGTGAGCGCGACGAAGCCCGATACGACCACCGCGGCGGCCAAGGTGATCGCGAACTCTAGAAACAGCGAGCCGGTCAGGCCACCCTGAAAGGCGATGGGCGTGTAAACCGTAGCCAAGGTGATCGTCATCGCGACGATTGGCCCGCGCAATTCGCGCGCGCCGGCCAGCGCCGCTTCGATCCGCGATTTGCCCTGGCGCACGTGGCGCGCGACGTTCTCGACGACGACGATGGCATCGTCGACGACCAGGCCGACTGACAGCACCAGAGCAAGGAGACTCAGAAGGTTCAGGCTGAAACCGAGCGCGAACATGATGAGTGCCGCGCCGATCAGGGAGATCGGCATCGCGACCAGCGGCACCAGCGCCGTGCGGATAGGCCCCATGAACAGGTACACCACCAAGCCGACGATCAGGATGGTCTCGGACAGCGTCTTGGTGATCTCCTTGAGCGCGTCGCGCATGAACATCGTCCCGTCCCAGACGAGACGCATGTCGATGTCCGCAGGTAGGGTCGGCCGGATACGCGCCATCTCCTCGCGCAGCCGCCCTGCGACTTCGATCTCGTTAGAGCCGGGCAGCGGCCACACCCCGAGGTAAACGGCCTGCTGCTCGTTGTACTTGGCCACCATCTCCGCTTCCTCGGCGCCAAGCTCCACCCGCGCCACATCGGCGAGGCGCACGATGGCGCCACCGCGGTCGGCGACGATCAGGTTCTTGAATTCGCCGACGGAGCGCAGGTCCGTGTTCGCGAGCAGGTTGACCTGCATGAGGTTGCTCTTGGTGCGGCCGACGGCGGCGAGATAGTTGTTGCGTTGCAAGGCTCTGTATACGTCACCGGGCGAGAGATTGAGCGCGGCCAGGCGATCGGGATCGATCCAGACGCGCATGGCGATCTGGCGCCCAGCCTCGATAGTGACGCGCTGGACGCCCTCCAGGGTTGAGAGTTGCGGTTGCAGAGTGCGCAGCAGCCAGTCGGTGATCCCAGGCACATCACGCTCGGTGGAGGTGAAGCTCAAGTAAAACGTCGCGTATGGTCGATCCGCGCGCTGCACCTCGACCACCGGTGGCTCGGCTTCCGCCGGCAGCTCCGCACGGACCTGCTGTAATCTCGCTGTGACTTCCGCAAGTGCCGCTGTGCTGCTGTGATCCAACTTCAGGCGCACGGTGACGGTACTGATGCCGGCGCGGCTGGTGGACTCGACGTACTCGACACCGCCGATCGCCGACACAGCGCGCTCGATCGGCGTGGTCAGGAAGCCGCGCACGGTCTCGGCGCTGGCCCCGGTGTAGACCGTCGTGATCACCACCGACGAACTCTCGAGCTGTGGATACTGCTGCACGGGTAGAGTCGAGAGCGCTCGCCAGCCCACGAGCACGATCACGAGATTGACCACCACCGCGAGTACGGGGTGTTTGATGAAGATATCGGTGAAAGAGCGCATGTGGATGTCCTAGTTACTTCCGACGGGCAGTGCAGTAGTCACTGTCATTCCGAGCACAGCGAGGAATCTTGATTCCTTGCTTTAAGATGGGCATACACCAAAGATCTCTCGCTGCGCCCGAGATGAGATGCTGCTGGCTGCCGAATCGGTTGTTACGTTCCTAGCGGCGTGCGCTCTCTGAGGCCAGCCGATTACCTGACTTGACTGGCGACCAGCGCGGGATCGTTCGCGATCGCCACCAGCGCCGCATCATTCAACTTGAACGATCCCGAGGCAGCCACCTGCTCCCCGGCGGAGAGCCCTGCGCGGATCAAAACCTCGTCGCCCAGCACCTCGCCGCTCTCCACCGGCCGCAGGTGTGCGCGATTTTTGCCGTTGCCGTCCGGCCCGATGACGAACACGTGATCGCCATCCGGACCCTTGCGCAGGGCGCTCACCGGGATGGCAACGAGCGTCCGCGACGGGCCGACCGGAACTTGGACCCGGACGGAAGCGCCTGGCGCGGGTGCATTGGCGGCACCCTCAATCCGTGCGCGCACCATGGCGTTACGGGTCGAGGGATCGATGCGTGCATCGATTGCGACGATCTTGGCGGGGGTTGGGGACTGGTCGCCGGTGAAGACGTCGACGCTATGGCCGACCCGCAGACCCTCGGCGACTTGCTGCGCGACCTGGAAATCCACATGCGCGGCGTCGGCTACGCCCTGCAAGGTTGTGAGCAAAGTGCCCTGGTCGAGATACTGGCCGGGATGTACGTCCGCTAAACCGACGCGTGCGCGAAACGGTGCGCGAATGGTCTTGCGAGCGATGACCGCCTTGATGCGCGCGATCTGCGCCAGTGCGACGTCACGTTCCGCGAGCGCGCGGTCCACTTCCGTCTCGGACACGGCACGGTTCTCACTCAACCGCTGCATGCGCTCGAGCATGGTCTGCGCGAGCGCGGCCCGGGCTTCCTGCGCCTTCAGTGCGGCCTCTTCGACGGAGACATCGAGTGCGACGAGCACCGTGCCCGCATCGACGACTTGCCCCGGCGTGAACATGACTTGGCGGACAGTGCCGGGTAGCTCATTGAGCAAGGTGATCGAACGCAGGGCCAGGACCGTGCCGATTGAGATTGTTGTCTCGCGGTGCTCGCGTTTCTTTGCGACAGCGACCCTCACCAGCGCCACCGGCTCGGGCTGATTTGCAGAGGCAGCATCAGCTTCCTGTATGGACGCGTACTTCCACGCGCCGAGGCTACCGCCCGTCCCTATGACGGTCACGAGAAGGAGAGCGGATCCGATCCAAGCACGGCGATTCATGAGCAATGCCTTCCTGAGCGCTTCGCCGCAGAAATCTTGGCCTTCGACGAGCGAGCCAGTTTCGCAGGCGCCGACCGCGCCAGCACAGCTTCGAGTGCCTTGCGCACGCGCACGATCATCTTTTGGTCTACCGGAACCAGCCCCAGCACCCAGTAGAGCCACAACCCATCGATCGCCGCGGCAACTGCCTCGCCGACGCCCGGAGGCAGGTCGTCGTCAGCGACGCGCCGATGTAGTGCGCTATAGACCTCGCGCATGGGCTTGATCAAAGAAGGGTTCTGAGCCAGCGCCGCAAACACCGCGGACGAACTCCGCCGGCACTGCTCCGACCAGCAATTGCAGTCCGAAAGACTGGTGCTCAGCAGGGCCCGCGACATCCGCCCCGGCCCTTCCGAGGCACGTTCGTATGCCTCCTGGTAGTAGGTGCGCAAGTGATCCGCCGTCCGCGTGACCATCGCCTCGACGAGCCGGTCCTTAGTCGGGAAGTGGTGCAGCAGACCGCCCTTGCTAATGCCCGCCTCGGCTGCCACAGCGTCGAGCGCAAGATTGGCGATGCCCTGGCGCATGACGACTGTCTCCGCGGCATCCAAGAGGCTGTTCCGTAATTCGTTAGGGTCTTTTCGGACCATAAAATATAGCATACCGTCCGGACGGTCGGTTATCAACCGTCCAGACGGTCTGGTCAATTTCGCGAGCGTGCAGAGGTGACGGACACTCGATGTTGTCGATCAGGAATGAACTTCTCAGCCTGCGCCTCGATCACGGCCAGCACTAGGGAGCGTGTTGATGCTTTCACGTTCATGAGCACTTTCCTCTCGAAGGGTTGTAGGGTCGGCTGGGTATCCATGGCCAACGCTCGTTGCCTCCTTACACGGCATCAAGGTTAGTCACTCAGCGTGACAGGCCCGCGCACGCAAGCGTGAAAAAGTCGTGAAAAAGCGAAGTCATGAAGTTGTTGGCGGCACGACCCCGTATCGCAGGAAACGCGGTATGGATCGGGTTCCCCAGTTCGTACGGGCGAGCGTAGAGCCGACCGGACGTGGCTGTGCCATGACTCACTTGAAGTTCTGTCTCTTTGGCGGCTTTGGCTCGGGTCCAAGTCCAACACGCGTCCCCTCCAACAAAGAACAAACTAAACTCGCCACCGCCCCCTTCGAAGGTTAGTCTTCATCGATTTTCACCATCGGCTTCTGCCGGGCTCGGCGTTCAGCGCCTCTCGCGCATAGGCAGCTTCCTTTTCTTGCTCAGCACTTCCTTGCGGGCAGCGAGCCATTCGTCTCGCGGCACGATTCTCGGATGTCCGTGTGTGCTTGTCGTCACGACGATTCGTCCTTTGATGCTGACTGTGTGTCCTTCTCAATCTGTCCGGGAGCCCGATATCTTCGGTCGGGCGAATCTCGAACCCTCCTCCCAGGCGCACACCTGGATGCTTCGACATCAGCTGAATCGCGTGATTCAGGTCCTTGGCCTCGAGCACCAGGATTCCCCCTAACTGCTCCTTTGTTGCGGCAAATGGGCTATCGGTAACGGAAACCTTGCCGTTCTGCCAGCGCAGTGTGGTCGCGTTTCGAGCGCTTTGCAGCGCTTCCCCACCAATGAAGTAGCCTTTCTTCCGAAGCACGTCGTCGTAGGCAAAACACTCCTTCATCATGGCGTCTCGCTCGCTTTGGGACATAGCGTCCCACTTCTTCTCTTCCATGTATCCGAGGCATATGAATTTCATAGTTTCCTCCTGTTCAGAGTAGATTGGCTGTTCGCAGCCCATAGTCGTCCGGTGGAGCCCAGAATCGACAATGGCCCTGCCGATCGGGTAATACCTGCGTCCACCGTATCAATCCGGCGGCTCGCATCGCTGTCGCTCAAGAAAATCGACGCCTAAGCGCCGCGGAAAGCCGAGCGCTTGCTCGTGGAAGCCTAGAACTTTCGCCGCTTGCCCAGGGCGAACCTAGTTCCGCCTGTGGTTAAGAGCCTGGGCGGGCAAAAGCACGGCAACCGCACTGCCGATCGCCTCTCTGGGTCCGTGGAGCACGGCATTCCTCGGCTCAAGCAGCGTTGCTATTCTCTTGCTTGATTGCCGTACTCGTCGTGGCGCCGCACCCAGTCCATCAGGTTGTGATTGGGGCCGTTCTCGTTGCGGCCCTTCGGCGTGAGATCCAGTACCATGTACGTGCCTAGCAACTCTTCGGCGCCGCGCGCGTAGGTGGAATAGGTATGGAAAATATCGCCGGTCGCATCCTTGTAAAACACGCTGAGACCGGGCAGTTCCTCAATCGAGGCCTCGGTCATTTCGTAGTTGTAATAGACCTGGCCCTCGGCCAGATCATCCTTAGTGAAGGACACGTGATAGTCGTGGTTGAAGTCGCTGCCGCATGACGACACCCATTTGAAGCACCAACCCATGCGCTTCTTGTAAGCTTCAATGTCGGGTAGGGGCGCGCGCGAGACCACGACCACCGTCACATCGTGGTGCTCGAGATGCACCAGCGCCCCCTCGATGTGGTCGGCCCCGAACGAGCAGCCGACGCAACCCTCCTTCCACCCAGGACCGAGCATGAAGTGATTGACGACCAATTGGCTGCGTCCATCGAAGAGGTCGGCGAGTGTCTGCTTGCCGCTCGGTGTGTCGAAGGCGTACGCCTTCTCCACCTTGACCCAAGGCAGTTCGCGCCGCTCGACGCTCAATTTTTCGCGCAACTTCGTGAGCTCCTTTTCTTTGCTCAAGAGTTGCTTTCGCGCGGCGAGCCACTCATCTCGGGACACGACTCGCGGATTATCTATCGTGCTATTTGTCATGATGACTTCTCCTTCGATTTAGGTCAGTCTGGATTTTCTTCGCGCCGGTCTTGACGCGGAACTTGGTTGCGACGAGCACGGCCAGCCCGCTCGTCGAGGTGATACCGGCAACCTCCCAGGCCGCCGTTGCAATGCACGCTGGACACATGGATCTTCTCCTCTCAATACATCCGCTTGTCGCCGCTACTGCTGGTCAACTCCCGGATCGGCCGCACCTCGATGCTGCCCAGGCGCGCCGGCGGGATCTTCGAGGCCACCTGGATCGCCTCGTTCAAGTCCCTAGCGTCGATCAGGTAAAACCCGGCCAGCTGCTCCTTCGTCTCGGCGAAGGGGCCGTCGGTAATGGACACCTTGCCGTTGCGGACCCGGACGGTGGTGGCGGTCTCGACCGGTTGGAGGGCCTCCGAGGCAAGGCAGACACCGCGCTTCCGGAGCCCCTCGTCGTAGGCTATACACTCGTCGTCTTTCAAGGCATCCGGCTCGGCAGGAGACGCGGCGGCCAGCTTCTTCTCTTCTATGTAGACCAGGCATAGATACTTCATGGCGCACTCCGAAATGGTGGTGGATAGCTGTGGATATAAGATAGTCGTATGGCGGAGGCCAAATTCGACAACGAGCCTACTCGACGCGACAGCTTCTTGCGGGCCCGATGCGCGCCCTGTCAGACTGAGCGGTGATTGGCTTCAGTTGCGAGCCGCTGGCTTTTTGCAGAGCCTTGCAGAGCCGAGAAGCCCGCCATACGGTCGAGAGCGGCCGACCTCTATGCGATGGCGCAGTGGATCGAAACGCTCGGATTGCAGGCTGAGCTCTCAGCAGATTGAGGTCACGGGTGTCGACGTGCTGGAGAACGAAGCGCGGCGGCAAGAGTCGCTAAATTGCGGCTTCCGCGGCGAGATGAGCTATATGCAACGGGACGAAATGGAGCGTGGCCGAACATCCGAGCGGGTGCCAGGCACGATCCGCGTCATCTCGCCGCGTCTGTATACCTATCCCCTGCGCCTAAGCCCCGGTAAAAATCCCTAAACCAGCGCTTGGATATGTATCGGCGTACGCTGGGGCGCGAGTATCACGGAGGAGAGTGCACTCTAGCAGCTCCGATGATGGGCCATCCTGTTGAGAGAGTCCCTCCCTGGACTCGTTCAATGTCCTGCTCGGTGACAAATCGGAAGGCTGAGAGAAACGGCGGCGTTACCTGGGATCGGCCACATCCAAGGTCCAGTAGACGCCGTAGCGAGAAGATGGATTAACTGCCTTGGCGACGCCGATCTCCTCGATGCGCCCGTTCATGATGTTGGCGCAATGGCCGCTGCTTCTCAGCCAGGCATCGATCACGGCCTTGGGCGTGCTATAACCCGCGGCGATGTTCTCGCCGATGTACCACCATTGATACCCGGTGTTGCTGATCCGGCTGGCGGGCGTAGAACCGTCAGAACCCGTGTGACTAAAAAAATTGCGAGTGGCCATGTCATCAGAGTGCTGTTGCGCAGCGGTTTCCAACAGCATACTCCAGGTGACGGGTCGGGCGGCGGCATATGTGCGAGTGCCACAGGTGCGCGGGGTGGCGCGAGCGGAGTTGATTAGCTTCAAGATCCTTTGCTTTTGGGTCGCAGTGAGCGTGGGTGCCACGCTCACCATTGCTGACCGCTCCGCGGCCTGCGCGTTGTAATGGTAGGCTTTCCCAATAGACGGCTGGGCCAAGGCGCTATTCGACAAGACGGTCAGCGCGAGTAAGGCGCCAAGACCGATAACGGTCTCGGTGACGGATTGGAATGCAGGTAGACCAAACCGGCGACCGGATTCAGCGGCACACCTTAAAATTGACTTTGCCATATAGCACCTTCCTCGATTGTTCAGAATGGGATAGAACGAAAAGGCCGCAGCCCGCCCTGTTTTCTGTGCCCCCTGAGCCACTCGGATTACATGTACAGCGAAACAGCTCGCCGTCAATGTTTCGAGGGATGAACGTAGCCAAAGAGTAGATGAACGTAGCGAAAGAGTTAACTGCGTTACAGACAAACGCAGGATGAGCCGGCTCGCGATGAATGAGGGCCGATTTCGGTCCCCGTGCGGCGCGCTGCAGCGCATTCAAACCGCTCAGAAAGATATCGATACCTGCGACATCCGGCTACTGATGCGCGAGTCGCGAGTCTCAAGCACAAGAATGGAACGATGGCAAGCGCCAGGGATCCGGTCCGGAGCTGCGGTACTCGGTGCATCGTCGGAAGCGCAGCGCTGCTGGTCGATGAAGTCTTACCGCCGTCAGCGGTGCGTCAATGGGCGCTGAGCGTGCCGCTTGCCTTGCGGTTTCTGCTTTCCAGTAAGCCGAAGGTAATAGGGATGCAGGATATCGTCTGCCAGCCTTCGCAACACATTTGATCAACAAGACTGGAACGAAATGGGTCAACCCGTTTCGACCGCCGATACGGAGCTGCGCCCTCACTGAGTTAGCGTTATTGTTCGTCTTTGCAGTGCTCTTCCAGTAAATTCAGCCTTGCGGAGATCATTTGGTCTTCTGAGCATTCGCTGAAGTAGCAGCGACAGGGCGTGTGATATCTAGGCTTCAGTAATTCTCAGCCCCGTCTCCGTCCCTATCTGCGCAACATACCGTTTAGCTCTCGGACAGCGCTGCGATCAATGCTAGCCACCGTTGGCCGACCCGCTAGCCCCATGGTCAGGCTCAGTTCGTCGCGCAGCAACTTCAGCACCCGCCGCACCCCGGCTTCACCCGCCACCGCGAGGCCCCACAGGTAAGGCCGTCCTATGAGTACAGCGCGGGCGCCCAGCGCAAGTGCCTTAAAGATGTCGCTGCCGCGGCGGATGCCGCCATCGACGAGCACTTTCAACTTTTCGCCGACCGCATCGACCACTTCCGCCAGCACCTCGCAGGTCGGGGCCACACCGTCAAGCTGACGGCCGCCGTGATTGGAGACGATGATCGCGTCGACACCATGCTCCACTGCCAGGCTTGCGTCCTCGTGCGTCAAGATACCTTTTACGACGATCGGCAAGCGCGTAGTCTCCCGTAGCCAGGCGATTAGCTCCCAGGTGATGCAGGGATCCAATAGATCCGCGAAGTATCGGGCGAGTGCTGACCCTTCGCTCAATGCCGGCATCTGGTGCAGGCCGGCGTCTTCGAGATTAGCCCAGCGCGTATCCTCCGGTAGAGCAAAGCGGTTGCGCGCGTCACGCTCGCGGTTGCCAGCGATGGGCATGTCAGCAGTGAGGCATAGGGCGCTGTAACCCGCTGCTTCAGCGCGCTTGACGAGCGTGCGCGTAACTTCGCGATCGCGATAACAGTAGAGCTGAAACCAGCGCAGACCGCCGCTCGCGGCAGCCACATCTTCCAAACGGATGGTGGAGGCGGTGCTGACGACATGGATAATGCCGGCCGCCGCTGCAGCGCGCGCCACAGCAAGCTCGCCCTTCGGATGAGCCAGGGTGTTGAATGCACAGGGCGCTAAGAGCACCGGCATGGCCAGAGCTTGGCCTAGCACCGAAGTAGTGAGATCTCGCTCGCCGACATTGACCAGCACGCGCGGGCGTATGCGCAGGCGCGCCCAGGCTTCTACGTTCTCGCGCAGGGTCTGCTCGCCGCCAGCTCCGCCCGCGTAGTAGTCATAGACCATCGCCGGCAGCCGCTCACGCGCGAGCTGTTCATACTCTTGCAGATTGAGCGGCTGTTCCATGTGCTTACCGTATCATCGCCAGACTGACAAAGCCTATCGTCTTACAGGAAGCGTGGCAGCGAGGTTTGGACAATCTAGGCTCACCTCGCGAATTGAAGCCAGAAACGCTTTTGTCTACTCTTGAGAGAAATCCTGGTTCGGCTCATAAGGAAGGTGATCACTAGTGGGGGGTAATCGCCCAAGATGCGTATCTCTAGCGTCTACACCTCCATCGCCACGGTGTCAGCGATATTCGTTATAATGAAGCGTTTAGCGGATAGAGAGGCACCGCGCGATCACGCCGACCGCACATCCGTCTGTTTGAAATCGTCGCCCTTGTCAAGCAGCGGCTCGTACAATGCGCGAGCCACTGCGTAAGCGAACAGATCGCCAAAATTGAGGGCCGTCCTTTGCCGAAACGCAGAAAGCCCTCGAACGCCAAGTCAATCTGTGCTAGGTCTGCCGGTACGATCTCGATACCGGCGGCGTCGACCAACGCCTCAAGTTCGGCAGCTCCATATCACGTTGGGCAACTATCTGCGCCTCTAGCAGCGTGCCTGCCGACATCTTTGGTTCTGACGCGGCGAGCAACGCATCCATGAGCCGATCACCCCCGAGCTCTCTTCGCAGAATGACGATCAATGCAGACGTATCGACAATCACACGGGCAGGCCGCTTTCATCATAGCCGATGATCTCGTCCGGGATCGCGGCGTCGCTTCAAAATTGGGCACTGTAACGTTTAGCAAGTATTCGTAATGTCTTGCGACGTTCTTCCAGTTGGACTTGCCGGCGTTGCCGTGCGGCCTCTTTGCGCAGCAGCTCTAAGATACTCTGGGGATTGCCCTTCCCCGTGGCGGCTTTAAGCTCAGCGAGCAATGCTTCGGTCTCTCGATTCTTTAGGTTGATGGACATGTACAGAAATATATTTAAGCTCTGTACCAGACGCAATTTGTTGTTGGTCCGACCGC
>JAPSGG010000305.1 GCA_031177845.1 Chromatiales bacterium | reverse complement strand
CCGCCTAGGGGTTCGCCGAAGGAGTCCCTGGGCGGGAATTTTCGCGTGATCAGCAACATTGAGCTGCTCTTTCCCCCTCCCTTTACGGAGGAGGCCAGCAACTTACGGTTTGGTCTGTTTTTCGATGCAGGCAATGTATTCGGTGATGTCGGTGACTTCGATGTGAGCGAACTGCGCACTGCGGTGGGCCTCGCCACTAGTTGGATCACGCCGGTGGGCGCGTTGACATTCAGCCTAGCCCAGGCGTTAAATGACGAGCCGGGCGACGATACCGAGACCTTTCAGTTCAATATCGGCACCATCTTTTGAGTGAGGGAGTAGTGTGTGAAACGGTTTACGAGTCTCACCCTAGGTTTGATCCTCGCCAGCTTCGCATTGTCGCCCTGCGCAATGGCGGAGGTCAAAATAGGATTTGTGAATATCATTAAGGTCATGGAGCAGGCCCCGCAGGCGGACGCCGCGCGTAAAGCGCTGGAGCAGGAGTTTTCCGGACGCGATGCGAAGCTCACCACCGAGCGGGACGCCATTATCGAAATGGAGAGAAAGCTGCAAACCGATGGCGCGATCATGAGCGCTGCGCAGCGCGAGGGGCTCGAGAGCGATATCGCCAGGCGCAAGCTGGAATTCAATCGGGAGCGTGAAGAATTGAAGGAGGACTTCAATATCCGGCGCAACGAAGAACTCAGCAAGCTGCAGCGCGTGGTTTACGATGTGATCGTGGAAGTAGCCAAGAGCGAGAACTATGATCTGATGGTGACCGAGCGCGTGTTGTACGCGAGCGAACGCATCGACGTGACCGACAAGATTCTCGAGCGTCTAAGACAAAGTAGCGGCGAGTAGTCCGCGCGGACGCTAGCAGACCTTCCCCAGATCCAGACGGTAATTTTTGAGCCGTACGAGCGCAGGCGAGAAGGCGACAAGGTCGCGCCCAGCGGGGGCGAGTAAGCGCAGAATAATCAACCGAATGAACTCATCGCATCAAAGAGCTCGTCATTTATTGGGCCACTCGCGACTTCCGTGGCTTGGCGCTTAGGAGAACTCGCCGACCGGGTCGGTGCCGGCCTGATTGGCGATCCAGATATCGAGATCGACTCGGTCGCTAGTCTGCAGCATGCGCGTCCAGGGACTATCAGCTTTCTCGCCAACTGCAGGTACAAGCAGTATTTGAAGCAAACCAGAGCATCCGCGGTTATCGTAAGCAGAGAGGATGTCGATGAGTGCCCGACCGCCGCGCTGATCTCCAATAATCCATATCTGGCTTTCGCCAAGGTCGCGGTCCTTCTCCATCCGCAGCCGCCGGAGCCGCCGGGGATACATCCAACCAGCGTCGTGGCGCCCAATTGCAATATCGACGCGACCGCTACCATTGGGGCCCAAACCGTGGTCGAGGCGGGCGCCGTAATCGGGCCTCATGTCTTTGTCGGTCCCGGGTGCATCATCGGCCGCGGGTGCAAGGTCGGTGAATCTTCGAGGCTGATCGCGCGGGTGACCCTGTGCAACCGGTCAGTACTGGGACGGCGAGTGATCGTCCACCCAGGCGCGGTGATCGGCAGCGACGGTTTCGGTTTGGCGAACGATAACGGCGCTTGGTTCAAGATTCCGCAACGAGGCCGAGCCGTGATTGGCGACGATGTCGAGATCGGCGCCAATACGACCATCGACTGTGGCACGTTGGAAGATACCGTAGTCGAGGAGGGCGTTAAGCTCGATAATCAAATCCAAATCGCGCACAACGTGCGCATCGGTGCCCATACCGCAATGGCGGGCTGCGTAGGCGTCGCCGGTAGTGCCCGGATCGGCAGGCACTGTACAATCGGAGGCGCCGCCGGCATCGAAGGCCATCTCGATATCGCCGACCATGTACACATTACCGGCATGTCGAAGGTCAGCAAATCGATAACGAGGCCCGGTACCTATACCTCCGGCACGCCGCTGGAACCGAATGGGCGATGGCTTAAGAATTCGGTGCGGTTTCGCAATCTAGACGAACTGGCGCGTAAGATAGCTGCGCTAGAAAAAAAACTCAAAGATTCGCCTCAAGCCGTTGCAGGCCGTTCGTTCTCCGCGGCAAGGCAAGCCGCTGGCTTATCCAACGATGGGGTTGCACACTTGGAGATGATAAGCATACGTGAGGTGATGAAATATCTGCCTCACCGATATCCGTTCTTGCTGATCGATCGCGTGCTCGATTGCCGTCCCGGCGAGTGGTTGACAGCGGTGAAGAACGTCACCATGAATGAGCCGTTCTTTCAAGGACATTTTCCGCAGTCGCCGCTAATGCCGGGGGTGTTGATCCTGGAGGCGCTAGCGCAGGCCGCCGGCGTGTTGGCCTTCAATACGCCGGGGCACCGGCCCAATAACAACAGCCTGTATTTATTCGTCGGCATCGATAAGGCGCGCTTCAAGAGGCTTGTCGAACCGGGCGATCAGTTGACGTTGCACGTTCAGTTCACGCGCAAGAGAAACGGCTATGGACTGTTTCACGCAACGGCTAAGGTCGGTGATGAACTCGCCGCGAGTGCCGACCTCATGTGCGTGTTCAAAGAGCTGAACCGTTGATCGATCCCCGCGCAGTCATCGACCCGCAGGCCACCCTTGCGGCTTCTGTCAGCGTCGGGCCATTCAGCGTCATCGGACCCGACGTCCATATCGATGCCGGCACCTGGGTTGGCCCGCATGTGGTCATCAATGGCCCGGCGCGGATAGGTAAGGACAACCGCATCTTTCAGTTCGCGTCTGTCGGCGATATCCCGCAAGACAAGAAATTCCACGGCGAAACCACCGAACTGATCATCGGCGATCGCAACACGATACGCGAGTACTGCACGATCAATCGCGGGACGCAAAACGGCCAGGGCTCCACAATCATCGGCGATGATAACTGGATCATGGCCTATGTTCACATCGCCCATGATTGCCACATCGGCAATCACACGATTTTTTCCAATGGCGCGACGCTGGCCGGCCACGTGGAGGTCGAGGATTATGCCACGCTAGGCGGATTTACTCTGGTGCACCAGTTCTGCCGCATCGGCATTCATGCCTTCTGCGGTATGGGCACTGCACTCAATCGCGATCTACCGCCTTACGTCCTGGCCTCTGGTAATCTGGCCGAACCCCACGGCATCAACAAGATTGGCCTCAAGCGGCACGGCTTCAGCGCTGAGGTCATTCGGGCTTTGCACAAGGCCTATATGCTGTTGATTAAGTCGCGGAAGCGGCGCAGAGACACCGCCCAGCAACTCGAAGAACTGAGCAGCGCCTATCCGGAAGTAGCGCGCATCC
>JAPSGG010000055.1 GCA_031177845.1 Chromatiales bacterium | reverse complement strand
CCGGCTCATTGATATCCTTGCGATTCGGCCTTCGCTTGAGGAGTCGTATCCAGCGCCATCAAGACCCATGAGCTATCATGAGAAGAAAACCCGCATTCTCACTGTTGCGGGCAGTGCCCGGCGGGATTCTTACAACAAGCACCTGATCCGCAGCGGACTGAGAGGCGAAGGTCCCTGGGGCCGAGGTCACGCTGCTTCAATCCGTGCGATTATCCGCTGCCCATACACGACGGTGATCTCGCGGCATCTGCTGGGATTCCGCAAAAGGATAGGACGATCCAAAAAACTCATGCGCTTCCACCACAGCTTCCTCATCGCCTGCCCGACGTACAATAGCTATATCACTGCGACGCTGAAGACTACCATTGCCTTGCATCTCCCGGCAGGCTGAGGGCGAAATACCTCTGCAATGAATATTTCAAGGGCAAGGTCGTGAGCCTGATAAGTGCGTCCCGCGGCAGATTGGGCGACCTTACGCGGGCTGGTGCATGTTCGCGCAATCTTGGGCAATATTGGCTCTATCATGCTGCCCGGCCAGCTTACGGTCAGCCAGACCGGCTCGGCGTTCAACGCCGCTGGTGAACTCATCGACGAGAAAAAGCGCGAGAGCGCCGAGACCCTGACCGCGCGGTCTTTGATATGCTAGCGAACATGCTCCATTGAAGGTCAGCGCATCGATGACGGCTGACCATATCCACAACCAAGCACGTCATTCAAATCGGAGGAATCTCTGTGAGCGATCATATTTACAAACTCATCGAGCTGACTGGCTCGTCCACCAAGGGCACCGATGACGCCATCCGTAACGCGATCTCGAAGGCTTCCAAGACGCTGGAGCATCTGGACTGGTTTGAGGTCATGGAGACACGCGGACACATCGAGGATGGCAAGGTCGCTCACTGGCAGGTCATGCTCAAGGTCGGTTTCAGACTTAATGACTAGCCCTTAATGCCAAGGAGCATCGAGGTGACACAACCCCTAGCGTTCGAAGTTGAGCTTGACCAGCCTTATGAACAGGCAGTGGAGACCGTTACCGCCGCGCTGAAGACCGAGGGCTTCGGCATTCTGACCACGATCGACGTGAAGGCCACGCTTAAGCAGAAGTTGGCCAAGGACTTTCGCCCGTACGTGATCCTGGGCGCCTGCAACCCGCCGCTCGCGCATCGTGCACTGTCGCACGAGGCGCGGATCGGCATACTACTGCCCTGTAACGTCACAGTCGAGGCGACTGATGCCGGCGGTTCTCTCGTGCGCATCGGCGATCCGGACGCGCTCCTTCAGATCGGAGGCCTGGATCGAGATCCGATCGTGCGCGAGGTGGCCAGTGAGGCACGAGAACGTTTGCAGCGCGCGGCGCGGGCACTGGAACAAGGCTGAGATAAAGCTACGGCGTTGACCGTAGCCGATACCACGCGATCGCTAGCCACTCGGACAATGCATTGCTGGCCGTGTACAACGCGCGATAGTGTGGGATAAACACGTGTGCCCGCCGCTGGCTATCGCTGGCGGTTGGGGCGGGCGTCACTGTGAGACCCGCCTTCTGGAAACACCATACAGCGCGCGGCATGTGCCACCCATGTGTCACCAGCAGCACGTGCGTCACTTGTTGCTTTTTTAGCAGCCGCGCGGTATTGAGCGCGTTCTGAAGTGTGTCGCGGCTTTGCCCCTCAACCCACCTGACCTCCATCTTGAAGTCGCGCTCTAGCGCTTCTTTCATTAGCGACGCCTCGCTCCTGGCCTCGCCGTAAAGCCGCCCGCCCGAGACTAGAATCGGCAACCCAGTTTCGCTGTGCAGGCGCGCAGCGTATCTGAGCCGCTCCAGCGTAAAATATTCGACCGTATCCCCTCCGTATTCATCGGCATCCCGGTTCCTGCCGCCGCCCAAGACGACGATCGCCTGCGCATCGGGTGGAACATCGGTGAGTACCGCGTACTGCGCCTGCAATGAATTGACCAACCGGTAAGCGACGGCAGGTGTACTGAGCAGATACAGGATTACCGCGCCGAGCGCCACGAGGCTATATCCTGCAATGGGCAATGGCGCGAGCACCAGTAACCCCAGCACGATGAGCAACAACGGGCCGCCGGGTGGCAGGATCAGCAATGCGACGAGATAGGCCAGGGGCGCCGCTCTGCGGTGAAATCTAGCTGGTGTGACTCTAACCATCCGCGCGCGTTGTGTGAAGACACGTGCTGGATACGCGCCGCGAGATCGCTTTCAGAGCACCCGCCGAACGATCGCGAGCCGGTCTTGTCCAGTTCTATAGGCCGTTTGTACCGCCCCTCTCTTACGTCCTCAAGCAGAAAATCATTTCTCACCGATCCGCGGAGGTCTTATGCAACAACGCAAACTCGGCAGTCAGGGTTTAACCGTATCTGCTCTCGGTCTGGGCTGCATGGGCATGTCGGATTTCTACGGCGACCGCAACGATGCGGAATCGATCGCGACCATTCACCGCGCACTGGACCTGGGCGTGAACTTCCTCGATACTGTGGATATGTACGGGCCGTTCCTCAATGAAGAACTGGTTGGCCGCGCTATCGAGGGCCGGCGCGACGAGGTAGTGCTCGCCACCAAGTTCGGCATCGTGCGCGACCCCAAGGATGCCAGCGTCAGCGGCAAGCCTAATTATGTCCGCTCGGCCTCCGAGGCCAGTCTTCAGCGGCTGGGCGTGGAGACCATTGATCTCTATTATCAGCACAGGATCGATCCGGATACGCCCATTGAGGATACTGTCGGCGCCATGGCCGATTTGGTGTCGGAAGGCAAGGTGAGATTCATCGGGCTGTCGGAGGCGGGACCGGAAACCTTGCGCCGGGCCTGCAGAGTCCATCCGATCAGTGTCCTGCAGACCGAATACTCGTTATGGAGCCGCGATCCCGAGGATGAGATATTGGACACGTGCCGGGCTCTTGGCATTGGCTTTGTCGCCTATAGCCCCTTGAGTCGCGGATTTCTGACCGGCCAGATCCGGCGCTTCGAGGACCTACCCGAAGGCGACTATCGGCGTCAGTCGCCGCGTTTTCAGGGCGAGAATTTCAATCGCAATCTGGACCTGGTGATGCGCGTGGAGGAGATGGCGGAGGAAAAGGGCTGTACACCCGCGCAGCTTGCGCTCGCCTGGGTGCTGGCGCAGGGTGAAGACATCGTGCCCATACCCGGCACCAAGCGCCGCAAGTACCTGGAGCAGAACGTGGGCGCCTTGGATGTAAAGCTGAGTGCCGGCGACTTGCAGCGTATCCAAGAGGTCGCGCCGCAAGGCGCGGTCGCCGGCAAGCGCTACCCAGAGGCTATGATGCAGATGGTCGGGCGCTGATACGCCCTCGCTCCATCTCGCTCTCGGCCCTCACCCTTCCCTCCTCAGCGGGAGAAGGCGCATGGATCCGCTTCTCCCCTCGGGAGAAGGGCCAGGAATGAGGCCGATCTAAAGATCGCTTCTACCCGGCAAAAGGCGCGGATGGTACCAACGCGATGCGAGCACGCCCTCGTAGAGCGTCTCGACAGGCATGTCGAGACCTAGCGAGTTCAGACACGCCTTGTCGCCCTCTGTGCAGGTATCCAGTTCCCAGCCATCGTCGAGGCGCCGGCAGATGCGCACCTCTATCCATATATATACCAGCTATATATCAGCCGTTCTGTCTGTCGCTTAAGCCAGAGCTTAATCCGTATAGAGCACTCTCAGATGATCCGTGCCGGATTCCGGCAGCCAGACTTCTCCTTTGCGCCCCAGGATCTGGCGCACAGCGGCATCCTCTCGGGGACTTGGGAATACATTGAATTCCTCGGTCCTAGCATCGAAGCGCATGATCGCATCGGCGCCGAAGTCGCTCAGCCATACGATATCCTCATCGTCCACGTAGACGGCATAGGTCTGCGGCTGATCGCCAGGCAAACGCCAGGTTTGCCAGTCCTTCTTCGTCGGATCGTAGACGCTCACTTGGCCGGAGTTCCATTCGCTCACCCAGATGCGGCCTTGGGAGTCGGACCACACACGACGCGCGCCCTGATCTTCCGTTGGCGGCTCGATGATTGTTGCTTTTCCCGTTTCAGTATCCATTCTGGCAATGTGACTGCCGGCGAGCGAGGCATAGTAAACATCACCGTCCGGCGTGGTGGTAATGCCGTAAGGGCCTGGCCCGCCAGGCGCGTCAAACACCTCCATGGTGCCCGTATCCGGGTCAAGGCGGCCATAGATGCCGCTCTGGCCGGTAAACCACAATATGCCGCGGGTATCGAAAGTGGCGGTATTCAGGTTGGCGTAACTACTGCCTTGCGGCAATGGAAAATGCTTGATCTCAAGCGTCTGTGGATCGACTCGCACGATGGCATTGAGCCCGCTATCCGTAATCCACGGCGCGCCATCGGGTCCGACGATGACGCCGTGCGACGCGGAGCCTTCTCCCAAAGGGATATGTGTGACTCGACCCGTCTCAGGGTCGAGCCGCCCGAGCGCCCCCGCGTATTGCGCCGTATACCAGACGCTCCCACCGGGCGCGGGCGCGACATCGTGAGGATGATCGCCCACGGGCAACTTGAAGCTTTTGGACTCTAGCTGGACCTTGCCAAAGGCTGGATGCCACAAGAGACATAGCGCCAATGCCATCACCACGAACAATGACACGTTGTACCCCTTGCATGACTCTGAACGAGCCCACTGCTCTCGCGCAGGCGAGAGCCCAATAATAAAGATTTTTGACATTCAGTGCGCTACTGGATTCCCGCTTGCGACGGGAATACGCGCCTCCGAACATGCCTCATCAAACCTGCAGCAAGCCCTGCGTCTGCGTGGCGACTAATTTTGCATAGTAGCCGCAGTACGCTAAGAGTTCGTGGTGGGTGCCGGATTCGATGATACGCCCGGCTTTCATGACCAGAATCTTATCGGCCTTGGCCACGGTGACGAGCCGGTGCGCAATAACGAAGGTCGTGCGGCCGTCGAGCAGCCGGTCTAGTGCCTGTTGCACGAGCTCCTCGGATTCGGCATCCAGGGCCGAGGTCGCTTCATCGAGAATGATGATTGCTGGGTTCTTTAGCAAGGCGCGGGCAATGGCGACCCGCTGGCGCTCACCGGCGGACAAACGATTGCCACGCTCGCCCACCGTCGTGTCGTAACCTTCCGGCAGGCTCATGATGAAGTCGTGCGCATTGGCCGCGCGCGCCGCCGCTTCGATCTCCGCCATAGAGGCCTCCGGCCGGCCGTAAGCGATGTTATTGCGCACGGTATCCTTGAACAGGAGCGGCTCCTGAAGCACGGTGCCGATCTGCCGACGCAGAGACCGCTGCTTGATCGTACGCAGGTCCTTGCCGTCGACGCGGATGGCTCCCTGGCTCGGTTCGTAGAAGCGCTGCAACAACGACATCAAGGTCGTCTTGCCCGCACCGCTTGGCCCCACTAGCGCGATGCGCTGGCCGGCCTTGACGTCGAGATCGATCTTTTCCAGCAGCTGTACTCGCGCGCCCTCATACGTGAAGCACGCGCCGTCGAACTGCACGTCGCCGCGCAGGGAGTCGACCTCCTCCGCGTCGGGCGCATCGGCCAGGAACTCCTGGAAATCGAGGATCTTGAAGATCTCATCGAGCGACACCGACGCACGGCGCAAGGTCTGGTAAACACCGCTCAATCCCTGCACCGGCCCGAACAGCCCGCCCACGTAGGCGAGCAGCGCAACCAGGGTGCCCACTGTGGCCTCGCCCGCGATCACCATAGCCGCGCCGACGGCGATCGCGGTAATCCTAGCCGCCGTGACCACGATATTGCCAGCCGCGGTGACGCCGGAGTCGATGCGCACGCCGCGCACGACGATGCGGTTCGCATCATTCACGTCGCGCAGGAAGCGCTGTTTTTCGGCGTCTTCCATGGCGAAGCTGCGCACGGTCGCAATGCCGGACAGCACCTCGTTGAAGCGCGAATAGATGCTTGCCCAGCGCCCCAGCAGGTCGCGCTCGCGGCGTGTCTGCTCCGGTGCGGCCCGGTGCGCGATCAGCGCCGGCAACGGTGCGAACGCCAGCATGAGGACCGCAAGCCGCCAGTCGATCCGCACCATGATCACGACCGCAATAATCAGATACAGCAATGCGGGCAGAACGTTGAAGGCGATCTCGGTGACGGCTCCGATGAACCCCTGGATGCTTCGATCCAGGCGCGTCATGATGGCACCCACGCCCTCGGCGGTATGAAACGAAAGCGGCAGCAGGTGGATGCGCTCTACGGTGGCATCGAGCAGGGTGTAGTGGATGCGCAAGCGGGTACGCCACGACAGCCAGTTGGAAAACCAGCCCAGCAGCTCGCGCGCGAGCGCGAGTGCTACGAGCAGCAGTAATAGCGGGATGAGGGCGCGCCAGGTGGCCGAGGCTTCCAGCTCGTCGAACACCCATTTGAGCGCCAGTGGTTCAAAGGCGTTGATCGTAGCGATGCCGAGAGTGAGGCCCAGAATCGCCGCGATCGCGACTCGCTCTGGGCGGGCGAACTGCAGCGCGCGCAACAGCCTGCGGGCGCTGCTTGCGGAGGAAACTGTGGGGAGGGCGGCGTCATTCGTGCCGAGCCGGACATCCCCTCCGTTGCTTTTGCTTGCGGGCTTATTGGAGGCCGCGGCTGGACGGAGGCGAAGTAAATGTGCGGATTGCGAGAAGTTGATCAGCAGCATCTGGCTGGGCCTGTTAGGCCGCGGATACTACTGTTTGCACCAAAATCCAGCGATGCTCTGTACGATAAGCGGTGGAGTTATCGCGATATCTGGCAGAAGTATGATCAACCTCTGCGCCAGAGCGGCGCTGGCCGTCGAGCGACGCTCAAGCGAGCCCGGCGGCCTGTTGGTCGGCGTGATAAGAAGACCGCACCATGGGACCGCTTGCGACGTGAGAGAAACCCATCTGACGGCCGACCTCGCCCAGCCGCTCGAATTCGCTGGGCGTCGCGAATCGCGCGACCGGCAGGTGGTAACGGCTGGGTTGTAGGTATTGCCCCAGCGTGAGCATCTCGCAGTCGTGATCGCGCAGGTTCCGCATGACCTGTTCAACCTCAGCGATCGCTTCGCCCAATCCGAGCATCAGACCGGACTTGATCGGCACGCGCGGATGTTGCGCTTTGAAGCGTTTTAACAGGTTTAAGGACCACTGGTAATCCGCGCCCGGCCTCGCCTGCTTGTAGAGTCGTGGCACAGTTTCCAGATTGTGGTTGAATACGTCGGGTGGGGCCTTAGCCAAGATCGCGAGCGCCCGATCCATTCGGCCGCGGAAGTCCGGTACCAGGATCTCGATGCGGGTGTGTGGATTGAGGGCGCGTATCCTTTCTATACAGGCGGCGAAATGCGCCGCGCCACCGTCGCGAAGATCATCGCGATCGACCGAGGTCACCACCACGTAGTTGAGGCCCATGGCGCTGATCGTTCGGGCCAGATTCTCTGGCTCGCGAGCATCCAGCGGATTCGGGCGGCCATGGGCCACATCGCAGAACGGGCAGCGCCGCGTGCAGATATCGCCCATGATCATGAACGTGGCCGTGCCGTGACCGAAGCATTCGCCAAGGTTCGGACAGGACGCCTCTTCACAGACGGTATGAAGCGCATTCTCGCGCAGGATCTTCTTGAGTCGCGTGACTTCGGGCGTGGCAGGCGACTTGGCGCGAATCCAGTACGGCTTGCGCGCGGGACGTTCGGTCGGCTCGATCTTAATCGGGATGCGGGCCATCTTCGCCGCGCCGCGCAGCTTCTCCCCTTGCACGACCCGCTGAAATCCTCCCTGTCTCCCTGTTGCCAAAGGGACATTGGAGCAGTTCGGCCGATCCGCCGCCACGACGCCATCTTCGCCCATCCCCGTTGTCAAGGGGAAGCCGGGGGGATTTGCTTTTGGACCAGACCCGTGCATTGGTCGATACCCTCCAGGACTAAGCGATCTGAACTTCA
>JAPSGG010000054.1 GCA_031177845.1 Chromatiales bacterium | reverse complement strand
GACCATCGCCTTGATGGCGCTGAGCTATGATGCGCTGACCAAGCATCATGCGTGGCTCGGGCCGGTCAACATGGGCGCCTGCCGAGGATTCAATCTGCTGCTCGGCGTGAGCGCAGCCCCAGCAATGGTGACTAAGCTGTGGTTTCTCGCGCTGATTCCGCTGCTCTACATCGGCGCCGTGACCACCATGGCACGTGGCGAAGTCCATGGCGGCCGGCGGCGCCCGGGGATTATCATGCTGTTGCTGATCGCGGCGACGAGCAGTGGTCTGTTCGCACTGGCGCCGATCACGGACTTCGAGTGCCTTACCGCGATGCCGTTTCTGGCTTTACTGTTGGGACTTATCGTTCCATCGATCGTGCGCGCCATACAGCGTCCGCATCCGCCTGAAATACGCGCAGCGGTCAAGACATGCATCATCATGTTGATCGTATTGAATGCGACCATTGCCGCCGGTTTCGCCGGTGTCGGATTAGGCCTGCTGGTATTATCCCTGTTGCCGATCTCCATCGGCCTCTCACGCTTGTTCGCCGTGACCTGAGGAGCCTGAAGTATGGAAGGAGCGATTCGTCAATGCGTCCCCATCACCTATACCTATCAGGTGCACTTCACCGCCGGATTGTTCCAGGTGGACAACCCTTTGCTCGCAGAGGTCGTCAAAGCGGACCAGGAGCCCGGCCCAAAGCAGTTATTGGCGGTGGTGGATTCCGGATTGATAAAGCACCATCCAGGACTATTGGAGCAGCTATCGACCTATGCCAAGTGCTATTGGGACATATTGGTGCTCGAGGCGCCACTGGTGGTTCCCGGCGGCGAGGAGGTCAAGAATGACTCGGCCCTGCCGGAACTCATTCATCGCGCTATCGATAAAGCCGGCTTGTGCCGGCACTCCTACGTCCTGGCGATCGGCGGCGGTGCGGTGCTGGACATGGCGGGCTTCGCGGCGGCAACGGCCCATCGCGGGCTGAGATTGATCCGGGTTCCGACGACTGTCCTGGCGCAGAATGATTCCGGCGTGGGCGTCAAGAATGGGGTCAACGCCTTCGGCAAGAAAAATTTCCTTGGCACCTTCGCCCCGCCTTACGCCGTGCTGAATGATTTCTCTTGGCTGACGACGCTTGACGATCGGGACTGGCGCTCAGGCATCAGTGAGGCGATCAAGGTCGCATTGATCAAGGATGCACCGTTCTTTGCGTTCATCGCCGCGCACGCGCAGCCATTGGTCCGGCGAGACATGACGGCGATGCGCAGGCTGATCTATCGCTGCGCGGAGTTGCACCTGGCACACATCGCCACCAGCGGGGATCCTTTCGAAACCGGCTCATCCAGACCGCTGGATTTTGGGCACTGGGCCGCCCACAAGCTGGAACAAATGACCGACTATCGCCTGCGCCATGGCGAAGCCGTAGCGATCGGCATCGCTCTGGACAGCGTCTATTCTTACTTGGCAGGCCTACTCCCGCAGGCGGAACTGGAACAGATACTGGAAATACTGGAAGCGCTTGGATTCGACTTATACGTGCCGGAACTCGCGGCACGACTGGGGCAATCTTGGACCATCTTCCAGGGATTGAAAGAGTTTAACGAGCATCTAGGGGGTCAGTTGACGATCATGCTCTTGCAACGCATCGGGCAGGGCATCGAGGTTCATCAGGTGGATGAGGCGCTGTACAGACACGCCATTATCCTGTTGCAGGAACGTTGCGAACCAGCCGACAACATCCAGCATGCCGCGGCGTAGCCTCAAGCGCTACCGGCGCGCGACGTTCAAGAGGGCGCGATGAAGATCGCCACGGATCCTTTTTTTCACCTGACGTACTGCACGAATATTCATCCCGGCGAAGGCTGGACGGCGATTTTTGCAAACCTCAAGCAGTATATCCCGGCCCTCAAGGCTCGACTCTCTCCGAATGCACCCTTCGCTATCGGGCTGCGGCTGTCGGATTTGGCGGCGCGCGAGTTGTCGCAGGGCGATCATCTCATGGGCTTTCAAAGCTGGCTTGCCGAGCAGGATCTGTACGTCTTCACGTTGAATGGCTTTCCCTACGGCGGATTTCATCGGCAGGTGATCAAGGATCAGGTCTACGCTCCCGACTGGCGCAGCCCCGCGCGTGTGGATTACACACTGCGCTTAGCCCGCATCCTGGCAGCGCTACTACCAGAGGGCATGGATGGTAGCATCTCCACCGTTCCGCTTTCTTATAAGCCGTGGTTCCAAGGCAAGAAGGCGCGCGAAGCGGCTTTGAGGGAGGCAAGCCTGAACTTGGCGTCGGTGACGGCGGAGTTGATGCGCATCCGGGATGCAACGGGGAAACACCTGCACGTCGATCTGGAGCCCGAACCGGACTGCCTCCTGGAAAACAGCGCAGAGACGGTCGATTTCTTCACGCGCTGGTTGTTGCCTTGTGGCGGCGCCTCGCTAGCGTCGAACCTCGACTTGCCGCATGCAGACGCCGAAGCCCACTTGCTTGCGCACGTGGGGGTTTGTTACGACACCTGTCATTTCGCACTGCAATATGAGCAGCCTGCCCACGTGTTGGCTAAATTCCGGTACAGCGGGATCCGCGTCGGTAAGGTGCAATTAAGCGCTGCGCTGAAGGTACCGTTGCCTGAGTCCGCCGAGGGACAGCACGCTGCACTAAAGCTGCTGCGTCCGTTCATCGATTCCACTTATCTGCACCAGATCGTTGAGCGCCGCCGCGATGGTGGACTCTATCATTACCCAGATCTCTCAAAAGATACACCGCCGGATCCGGCCGCGCGCGAGTGGCGCATCCATTTCCATGTGCCGATATTTATCGACGACTATCAATCCATCTATTCAACGCAAGACGAGCTCCTTGCCGCCCTCGATACGCTTCGGGACACTCGGCTTTGTTCGCATCTGGAAATAGAGACCTATACCTGGGAGGTTTTGCCATCCACCTTGAAGCTGGATTTGCCGGCCTCCATTCAGCGCGAATATGAGTGGGTGCTCGGCACGTTTACTGATGCCTTGGCTCGCAAAGACCAAGATCAGGACAGGCGTGCCTCGAGCCTGGCCATTCCCTGACGTGCGGGCACGGGAAAGTCAATCAACCGGTGTTCGGTCGAGACCGTGCAGAAGACTGCTGTTCTCAATGTCGTAGGATTGACGCCCGCCTTATTGGGGAAATCGACCCCTTTTCTGTCGCAGTGGTCCGCACAGGGAAGGATAGCCTCCGTTACGCCGATCTTACCCGCCGTCACCTGTCCTGCACAGGCCACTTACCTAACCGGAACGACGCCGGAGCAACACGGCATCGTCGCGAACGGCTGGTACTTTCGAGATGAGTGCGAGGTGAAATTCTGGCGGCAGTCCAACAAGCTCGTGCAGGCGCAAAAGGTTTGGGAGATGGCGCGCAAGTCAGATCCCACCTTCACCTGCGCCAATCTGTTCTGGTGGTACAACATGTATTCGAGCGTGGACGTCTCAGTGACTCCTCGCCCCATGTATCCCGCCGACGGGCGTAAAATCCCGGATATTTACACACAGCCTGCCGACTTGCGGGTCAAGCTCAACGCGCAGTTGGGTATCTTTCCCTTATTCGATTTTTGGGGACCCAAGACATCGATCCGTTCCAGCCAATGGATTGCCGAGGCCGCCAAAAAGGTAGAAGAGGACTACCGCCCAACTTTAACTCTCATCTACGTTCCCCATTTGGATTACAACCTGCAACGCCTGGGACCTAACCATCCAGCTATTGCAAAAGATTTGCAGGAAATGGACGGCGTATGCGCGGATCTGATTCGCTTCTATGAGGCGCGCGGGGCCGCGGTGCTGGTAGTGTCCGAATATGGCGTTGCCGCGGTTAAGCGCGGGATCGCTTTGAACCGTGTATTGCGTGAGCACGGCTTTTTGGCCGTGCGCGAAGAGCTGGGGCTGGAGCTACTGGATGCGGGCGCCAGTCGAGCCTTTGCGGTAGCGGATCATCAGGTAGCGCACATCTATGTGAATGACAAGGATAAGCAGGCCCAGGTGCGGGCGCTGGTGGAGAAGGTGCCGGGTGTGGAGATGGTGCTAGATGAAGAAGGCAAAGCTAACCATCGTCTAAATCACTCGCGCTCGGGGGAGCTGGTCGCCGTCGCAGCAAGGGACGCCTGGTTCACCTATTACTACTGGCTCGATGACCGCAAAGCGCCGGACTGCGCGCGCACCGTGGACATACACCGCAAACCCGGCTTCGATCCGGTGGAGCTATTCGTTGATCCCGCTATCCGCTGGCCTCAATTGAAGATCGCAAGTCGGTTGCTTAAGAAAAAACTGGGCTTTCGTTATTTAATGGACGTGATCCCGTTGGACAGCTCATTAGTCAAGGGCTCACATGGGGCGCTTCCGCGTGCTTCCGATGAGGCTCCATTGGTCATTACCCGGCAGGCTCATCTGCTACCATCCCCAACGCTGGAGGCGACCGACGTCCACGGTATGATCCTCGCCCACCTTTATGGCGCGTCCTCATTTAAGCGAGCGCACTATGCCGGCTGATGATCCAACAAATCCAGCCCGCATCCGGGGCTTATTGCATCGCTGGCTTGCACGCCAAATCGATGAAAAGGGTCTTGCCTGGTTGAGTGACAACTGCCAGCGGATCGCAGAGGGCTCCCCTGACCATGTATTTTTTGCGGCCTTTAGCGCCGTTCCTCGCCATACAGGCAAGCAGGATTTGCACCTGACAAAGGGCGATGTGCAAGCAGCGGGCGCCGAGCGAACAGGCTGGGAATCCTGGAGCGTCGATCAAGCAGGACGGGTCCTGCTTCTGCTGTCGCTCAAGGTTGAAGATGCGGGAGCCTTTGCCGCCAAGCTAGAGAAAGTCTCTACCTGCGCCGATTTGGGAGAATTGGTCGCGATATATCAAGGTCTGCCGCTATTGCCGTACCCGGAGCGCCATCGTGCATTGGCCGCCGAGGGCGTTCGCAGCAATATGACGGCGGTATTTAACGCTGTGGCCTTGCGCAACTCGTATCCTGCTGATCATTTCGGTGATGCGGCTTGGAATCAGATGGTGCTCAAGGCGGTCTTCGTAGGCAGTCCGCTGCACTTGATCTATGGTCTTGATCGTCGCAGCAATCCAAAGCTAGCGCACATGTTGACCTCCTATGCCCACGAGCGCTGGGCTGCCAAACGCCCCGTGCCCCCGGAACTCTGGCGACCGGTCGGGCCTTACGCCGACGAGACGATAGTCGCTGATTTAGAAAAGGTCCTAACAGATCCCGATCCGGTCCAGCAAAAGGCGGCCGCACTAGCGCTATCACAGAGCGCTTCTCCGCGCGCTACGGAACTGCTTACCCAGCGTGCGGATCTGCACGCGGCCATCGCTCAGGGTCGCCTGACCTGGAGCAGCTTTACGCATCCGCCGCAGCGGCGTGCGGATCCATCCTAGCCGCATTGCGCAGACGAAGATCCAAGAAGGTAGCGCCGGCGATTAGCGCAAAGCCAATGAGCTCGATGAGGCGATCATAGGGTCCGAGCAACGCATAACCTACGAATCCGGCCCCCATAATTGCCAGGATCAAGGGTGTGAAGGAAGTGTGTTTCCGCCTGCCGGCTGCAACTGCGACTACGACCGCGCCTGTGAACAGGATGATGGTGGCTGTCCATAAGCCCTCGTCGATCGTCAGGCTGAGGCCGACCAACGGCAGCACCGATACGACCGCCAGCGTACCGTAGCACGCGATCAGGGCTAACACGAGTGCGGCCATTCCCCACAGGCCACGGCGCTCTATCGCCCTGACCAGCCGCCGCGGATCAGCCCGGTGCGCAAACTGCACGAGCCTATGAGGGGCGTTCGCGCCCCGCCGCATGGTGATCTCGACCGCACGCGCGCCGAAGCGGCTAGCCACAGACTTTGTTTCCTCGCTGGGACTCTGGGCAAAGTAATCAAAATCGCGCAGCACCTTGATATCCAGAAAACCCGCATCGTGGAACATCGCCAGGTAGTCTTCGTCGATGGTCGCCCCCACTACGCACTCGGCCCACAGGGCGGGATCGCCGCGGCAATCAGGCGTGACCGGTCGCGTAATCACGATATCGGCGAGCTGTATATGTCCGCCTGATTTCAACACCCGAAACATCTCAGCGATGGCCCGGCGTTTATCGGGCACCAGGTTGAGTACGCCGTTGCTGGTAATGACGTCCACGCTCTGATCCGGCAGCGGAATATGCTCGGCCGTCCCCTCAAGCACCTCGACATTGGCCAAATGCAGGCGGGTCACCGTTGCACGCAGCTTATCGCGCATAGCTGACGTCATGTCGAGCGCGAAGACCTTGCCTTTGGGGCCGACCAGGCGACCGGCGGTAAGCGCGTCGGTACCCGAGCCTGACCCGACGTCCAAGACCACATCGCCTTTGCGGATGACGTCTGCTCTGAATGGAAAGCCGACGCCCGCGAATGATGCAACCGCATCTTGAGGCAAGGCTTGCAGCAGGTCATCAGGATAGCCGAGCATACGGCAGGCGGCGCGTCCAACGGGGAAGTGATAGGGATCCTCTGGACGGGTTGCGACCGCCGTATACATGGCCTTGACGGCATCAAAGATCTGGTCCTTCGAATAACCGTATATGGCAACCATCGACAGCTCCTCCAACAGGCGGAACACTAACGTGCGGCGAGTTAGAACTTCTCGAGCAGCGATCGCACACGTTGCCGGACGCGCTCCGGCGCCTTGCTCAAGCCTGTCTCCATGATCCTGGCCTTGAGACGCTTTTCGAATTCCGCACGGCTGTAGCAGCTGCGGCATCGCGCCATGTGATGGTCGATCTCAGCCTCCTTCTCGGAGGCCAGCTCTTGGTCTACATAGGCGAAGAGGTGCTCCAAGACCTGTTCGCACGTCAAGATTTGTTGCTCTGCCATAGTCTCCTCGATGCCTCCTTTTCGGTCTTAAGGCCTGCCTCTTTAGCCTGCTCCCACAGCGCCCGCTGTAGCAGGCCCCGCCCTCGGTTCAACCGCGAACGCACGGTGCCGATGGGGACCTCCAGAAGCTCCGCAGCCTCTGCATACGTGTAACCCTCAACGATAATAAGCACGATGGCGATGCGGAACTCGTCGGGCAGCGAGTCCAACGCCTTTTCCATGTCTTCACGCAGCGCGTTGTTGAGGAACTCGTGCTCTGGGCTGCCCCACCACAGCAGGAACGGCTGATGGAGCTGCTCAAAGAGGGAAAACTCATCGCTTTCCCGTTCTTCATCCGAATCCGCGGCAACGTCGACACCGGAGCCGCGGCGGTGGCGCCAGGCGCTGATGAAGGTGTTGGTGAGGATTCGAAAAAGCCAGGTCTCGAAGCACTGCAGGTCCCGCAGCTCGCCCAACTTGGCCCATGCCTTGGCGACGGTGTCGGCGACCAGATCCTCTGCGTCCGCGGCATTGGCCGTCAAGCGCAACGCCCTGCCGTACAGCCGGTCCATGAGGCGAAAGATATCCGCCTCGAAGCATCGACGCCGCTCTGTTTCCTCCATCATGCGCTCTTGAACTCCATCGGCCTAGCTCAGCGGTCCCAAGCACGGCACCTATTTCTTCCTTGGACGGTCCGGCAAGTTAATGTAGTTGATACCCCACGGACCAACCCCATGCACCTGGAATGTCACAGGTTCTTCTCCGGTCCAAGCGAACATGCTGTGTCCCGGTTGAAACGCAGCGAAACTCTCGGGTGACAAGGCTACGGCTTTTTCCCGATCAAGGTTCTCTCCAGCTCCCATATAAAGGGTTCCGGAGAGCACTGTCACGTGTTCTATAGCCGGGTGGGTGTGCGGCGCTATTGTGGAGTCAGCCGGGAGCTTAAGGCGGAACGTGAAGGGCTCCGCTTTTGCCAAGTCACCTTCAAACACAGCGATTTTTGCGCCGGGCGGCATCGATGGCGGTGCGTCGGTCCACTTGATATCAGCCGCTTTAAGCAAGA
>JAPSGG010000053.1 GCA_031177845.1 Chromatiales bacterium | reverse complement strand
TGCTACCGTATTCCTCCTTCTTTGTGGGCTCAAGCTAGAGCCTTAGCGGTCAAGGCGCTACGCCCCTATGAACCAGTGGCAATATACCAGCAGTTGCTGACAGGATCTTTCACCGCCTCCACGCCCCTTAAACTACACCGGTTGAATTGGTAGAGCAGGATCGAAGGACTTCTCAAAAAGATACTGGGGCAATGATCTCTCTCACGCGGCCACTCGCAGAGTCACGCATTCGCGATCGGACGCGTGTAATCTGGTGTTCAAAGCCCATCGTAGGAGTCGAGGTGTTGGGAGTGAAGTAGGAAGGAACCTCAGAACCGATCAGACACGTCTTCCTGTCAACGGCTGGGCGGGTAAGGACGGCTTCAGCCAGTCTCCAATCAAGAGAGGGAAGCTTAATCGCAAAACCGCCGCTCCCGCGCCCATGCCCGCGGCGTTTTGCCATCGAGCAGCTCAACGGCGATATCGGCTTGATCGATGAACAGGCCGTCCACGCCGTAATGGAAATAGAAGCGCCGCAACTCCTGCTTAAGGCTCGCGTAGGCCGCAGTCAATTGATCGGCGCGGAAGGTGTAAGGGTGCACGACCAAATTGCGCGCATGGGCCAATCGCACGAGCATATTGTTGTTGACGCTGTGGCCGTGCTCATCTTCGATGCGAAGCTTGCTCGGTCCGATCCCGTTGGCATAGGTCGCGATCTCGTCCAGGCCCTGGGGCGTGACCAGAGGATCGTAGACCGGATCGCTCGAGATCAGCTGCACCAGCCGGAGCCGAGTGCCCAGTGTGGAGCGCATGAACTTGAGACTGTCAGGCTCGAACGACTGCACAAAGACGCGGTCCTTCGGACCTTCATAGCCATGCTGCTGAAGTAACTCGAGTAGCGCCTCCTCGATGTGCAATCCCTCGTTGCGATGAAAACTGGACTCTTTGACTTCCGGATAGATACCGACCTTGCAGCCGGTGAGGCGATTGAGCTCCTGCACCATCTGGATGACCTCTTCCAACGTCGGCACCTGAAAGCCTCGGCTATCCTGGCGAAATCGGCCTTCGAGTCGCTCCTGCGCGCTGAGACGCTTGATCTCTTCGAGCGTGAAATCGGCGGCGAACCACTCGCCCTCCGTGCGGGCTCGCTCGGGAAAAACCTGCTCGACATTGGTGGTGTCTTGTAAGGTGATGTCGAGCAGCGCGATCAGCACGCCATCGCGGGTCATCACTACGTCAGGCTCGATGTAATCGGCGCCCAGGCCGTAGGCCAGGGCATAGGCCGGCAGGGTGTGCTCCGGCAAATAGCCGCTGGCGCCACGATGTGCGATCACGATCTTCTCGTCAGCGGCAGTACTTTGCATATCGGGCGCGGCTTGGATCGGAGGAAAAAGGACAAACAGTGATGCAATCAGCAAGAAGATGATAATGATCAATGGGGCCGCGGGCATGGTCAACCTCCACTCTTGTAATTCAAGGCCACCATAGGGCCTGAACATGACGTGCGAATGACGGGACAGTGAAGCGACTTTGATCCAACGCGCGCCGGCGTGTTGGTCAACTGGCGAGATCAGAGTTGGAAAGCCACCATATTTCTATAAGGCTGGAATATGGAAAAGGCTCACAGCATCATGGCGCTGAGCGCGCTTGCGCATGAAAGTCGCCTGGACACCTTCCGCTATCTGGTCCAGCGGGGGCCGGAGGGCGCGCCGGTAGGCGAGATTGCGGCAAGGCTTGGACTGCCCGCGGCGACGCTGTTGTTTCACTTGAACAACCTGCGCCACGCCGGTCTGGTAACTAACCGGCGCGCAAGTCGGTCGATCATCTATTCGGCCGGCTTCGAAACCATGAACGCGTTGCTGAACTATCTCACCGAGAACTGTTGCCAGGGACATACCAAGGCCTGTGCTGTTACCCACTGTAACCCCATGCCGGCGCAACACCGCGCAAAGGATCAGCGCGTCCAGAAATCCGCTGTGAGGGGGCGCTGATACGAGACGCAAGCCCATACTTGCAGGAGCGCGGGCAAGGGTGAGCAGACTTACAACGACCTCTTTCTTTACACCGGCAACTTGGCGCGCAGCATCATGGCAGAGGCCTTGTTGAACCACTGGGGCAGAGGGCGCTCTTCCGGGCTTACGGTGCCGGGAGCCATCCTGCCGGCGAGCTGCATGCCTTAGCCTTACAAGTGCTTGAACGAATGAAGCTGCCCACCAAAGGATTGCGCAGCAAGCGTTGGGACGAATTTGTCAGCCCAGAAGCGCCCCCGCTCGATTTCGTGTTCACCGTCTGCGACAACGCCGCCGGCGAAGTCTGGTTGGTGTGGCCAGGTCAGTCGATCTGCGCGCGCTGGAGCACCGCCGGCCCAGCGGCGGTCGGGGGCTGCGCACGAAAGGCTGCAGGCGTTTCGCACGGCCTTTCACGAACTCGAAAACCGCATTCGCAACTTCACGCAGCTGCCGCTGAAGTCGCTGGATGGCGCCAGTCTGAAACGCCGCCTCGACGAGATCGGTGAAAGCCACGGACACAAGGAATGAGCTGTTTGGAGCGCTTCCTGACGGTGTGAGTGGTGATCGCCATCGGCGCACGGCGCTACACTGGGCAATTTCTTCCCACGAGCGTTCAAGTTTCTCGGCAACCTCTAGATCGCCAGCGTCAACCTGGCGGTCGCGGTGCTGATCTGGATCGGTGGTTTAGCGCTTCCTCCCAGCTCTCGCGCGTGAGCTGCCATTCGCTTTGGCTCCATCCTCGCGCACGCATCCAAGCCGGACCAGAGTGCGTGCCGACCACGGTAAATCCGAACCGACGCGCCATTCGGGCGACAGTGCGCTGGGATCTCACGGTAATGCCCCGGACTTTTTTCAAACCCAGTTCGCTAAATCCGAACGCGAGAAGCGCACGCGTAGTCTCCAGTGCGTAATTGCTACCCCAAAACCGTGGCGCTAACTCGATGCCGAATTCTGCTGAACCAGGATCGAGATCCGCAACGCGCAGCCCACAGCAACCAATGAGCTCCGAAGTGGACTGAAGCTTGCAGATGGCGAGCTGATAATTGCGCCGGGGCTGTTCGCGCGCCCACTGCATGAAGCGATGGAGAAGCTCTCGTGCATGCCCGCTAGTGGTCTCCTCAGGCGCGTAGAACTCAGCGTATCGGCGCTCAGCATGATAGGTGACAAATGCCGGTGTGTCGGCGCCCGTGAATGCGCGGAGCAGCAGTCTGCTTGTCTTGATTTCCATGCCAGGCGACCCCGACCCTTCGCATATACGATGGCAAGTATCTCGAGATTGAGCGCGTCGATAGCCCCACTCCTAACCCTGTTATAATGACACAGCGATCGCCCGTATATTGCACTTCCGCACTAAGGATAGTACAAAGCCCATAAGGACTGTGTGCCGTGTGTGTTGCTGAGAGAACGTCGAATGCGCCTCAGGACGAACGGTTAAGAAGGGCAGCGCACTCTGTGCAGCCTTAGAACCATTCAACTTGAAGGAGTGATCAACTATGAATGCAGCGGTAGCACAAGAAGTGCAGTTGAACCAAAACGTACAGCAATTCATCGCCGAGCAGCGCAAGATGCTGATCAATGGTGATTGGGTCGACTCGGCCTCGGGCCAGACTATTGACGTTTACAATCCCGCGACCGAAGAGATCATCGCCCACGTACCGGCGGGCAATCACGAGGACATCGACCGCGCGGTCGCAGCTGCCCGACGGGCCTTCGAAGCGCGTGTGTGGATGGGCATGACGCCGTCCGAGCGCGGACGCATCATCTGGAAGATCGGCGATCTGATCCTAGACAATCTGGAGGAGCTGGCGCAGCTTGAATCACTGGACAACGGTAAGCCCATCTCCGTTGCACGCGTCGCTGACGTCCCGCTGTCCGCGGACATGTTTCACTACATGGCCGGCTGGGCGACCAAAATCGAGGGCGACACGATTTCGCTATCCGTGCCGTATGCCCCAGGCGCGCAATTCCATGCCTATACGATCAAGGAACCCGTCGGGGTGGTGGGGCAGATCATCCCGTGGAACTTTCCATTGTTGATGGCGGCCTGGAAGCTGGCGCCGGCGCTCGCCTGTGGGTGCACGATCGTGCTCAAGCCAGCCGAGGAAACCCCCCTATCGGCATTAAAGCTCGGCGAGCTGATCCAAGAGGCCGGCGTCCCGGACGGTGTGGTCAACATCGTGACCGGTCTAGGCGAAGAGGCCGGCGGGCCATTAGCTGCCCATCCGGACGTGGACAAGGTCGCGTTCACCGGATCCACTGAGGTCGGACGAATGATCGTGAAGGCCGCCGCTGGCAACCTAAAGAAGGTCTCGCTGGAGCTGGGCGGTAAATCGCCCAATATCGTGCTGGCCGATGCCGATATGGAGACTGCCATCCCGGGTGCGGCCAATTCGATCTTCTTCAATCATGGTCAGTGCTGCGCTGCGGGTTCGCGCCTGTTCGTACAGGAGAACGTGTTCGATAAAGTCGCCCAGGGCGTCTCCGATGTCGCTTCCAAGATGAAGCTCGGGCCGGGACTCGATCCCAGCACCGAAATGGGTCCGCTGGTCTCGCGCGATCAGTTTGAGCGTGTGACGGGTTATCTCGAGTTAGGTGCCAGCGAAGGGGCACGGGCCGTGAGCGGCGGCAAACGGCGCGGAGACAAAGGCTATTTCGTGGAGCCGACCGTGCTCGTGGACACCAAACCGGAGATGAAGGTGTGTCGCGAGGAGATCTTTGGGCCGGTGGTCACCGCCACGCCGTTCAAGGACATGGACGACGCCCTGGTCGCGGCAGCCAACGAGACCGTGTACGGCCTGGCGGCGGGCATCTGGACCAAGGATGTCGGCAAGGCCCATAGTCTGGCGGCGAAGCTGCGCTCCGGGACGGTGTGGATCAATTGCTACAACATCTTCGACGCCGCACTACCGTTCGGTGGTTACAAGCAGTCCGGCTGGGGTCGCGAGATGGGCCACGAGGTACTGAAGAACTATCTCGAGACCAAGTCGGTGTGCATCAATCTCGGGTAATCAAGGCTGCACGGCGCCGCCATGCGGCGCTAGCGGTAAGCCAGGCCGTCGCGCCAAGCGACGGCCTGCTTTTCACCAGCCTCTCTGTTGCTTTGGCAACCGCCGGCCGATCTCTAACCCGGTCTTTTGCGCGCTTGGACTCCATGTTGCGTGCCCTCAAGCAGATGTTCACCGCGGGGACACCTGTCGTGCTCCACCATGATCACCCGATCTCCGGACTCGATACCGTGCGAAGCGAAAAAGCCTGCATTCACTTCTAGGGCAGTTTGATACGGCGCATCGGCGTAATAGGAAGGACATCGCTGGGGGTTGAGACTCTGGCATGGCCGCATCGTTTGGATGGACAGAATAAGGCTCTCGGAATCGATGAAGGCAATGTCGAGCGGGAGATGGGTGCGGAACATCCAGAAGCCATTCTCCGGCGGCTGTGTCTCCGGATAAACGAACAGCATGCCCGCGTTCGCGGGCAAGTGCGCGCGTCCCATCAGGCCACGTGCCCGCTCGGCCTCATCGGCGGCCACCTCGACGGGCAATATCAAGGCATCGGTGGACGTCAGAATGCAGACACGAGCCGTGGCGAACGCCCGGGGAGGCGCTTCAATTGCCGCCACAGTGTCCGACTGACCTTGGCCGCAGCCGACCATCAAAAGGCAGATGAGCGCAAACAGAGCATCGGTTCGCTGCATATCATGCGTGATGTCTTTCGACCAGCCTGCCTGACCGAAGCGGTCCACGAAGCGATGCGCAAATAGCAAGCCCTTAGCGGCAGACGGTCTGATCTAAAAATTCGGGTTCGTAAATGCAGTCGACGAAGAGGTGGTCGATGAAGCGTTCCGTGGCCGCCTGCCACGAGCGTGTCCGCGCAAAACGCAGGGCCGCGGCGCCATCCAGAGTAAGCGCCGTCAAGACGGCGATTCTCAGGTCATCATTCAAGGCGCCGGTCACGCCCTGCGCGATGAGGTCCACCGGACCGGCAACCGGATAGGCGGCCACCGGCACGCCGCAGGCCATGGCCTCCAACATCACCAGGCCGAAGGTATCCGTGCGGCTCGGGAATACGAACACATCCGCGGCCGCGAGATAGCCCGCTAGCTCCTCACCATATTTATAGCCCGTGAATCTCGCGTGCGGGAACTTGCGCCGCAGGCTTGCAAGGTCTGGCCCGTCGCCGACCACGTATTTCGTACCCGGCAGCGCCAGCGATAGGAAGGCCTCGAGATTCTTCTCCATGGCGACCCGGCCGGCGTACATAGCAATGGGCCGCGCATCGTCGAGAGTGATCGACCTGCGCGGATCGAACAGTTCCGTGTCCACCCCTCTGGGCCAGACTGCCAGATTTTCAAACCCGCGGGCAGCGAGTCCCTGGCGCTGCGATTCCGTCGTCACCAGGGTGCGCTTGGCGGCGGCATGAAATCCACGCAGCCAGGCATAGCTCACGCCCAGCGGCACGGCCAGGCGCATACGGATATATTCCGGAAACCGCGTGTGATAGGAGGTCGTGAATCCGATGCCCACCCGCTTGCAGTATCGGCGTGCCGCCAAGCCCAATGGCCCTTCCGTGGCAATATGAATCGCATCGGGCGCGAAATCCTTCAGTATCCGTCCCACTTTGGCCTCCGGGCGCAGCGCAAGCCGGATGCTCGGATACGTCGGCGTGGGAACGGTTCTGAACAGCTGAGGTGTGATGAGCAGCACCGTGTGCCCCGATGATTCGAGGCATTTCACCGTATTTTTGAGCGTGGTGACGACGCCGTTAACCTGCGGCTCCCAGGCATCCGTGACGATGGCGATCTTCAAGCGATCTTCTCCTCGGCCACAGCCAGCTCTGCGCCGGCCGGCAGCAGGGAGTATATGTCGTCGGCCCAGTGGAGCAGATGCAGCGCGCCGTCGTGCGCCTCGACGAGCGCCGTGCAGCTCTCCACCCAATCTCCATCGTTGCAGTAAAGCACGCCGTTGATCCACTTGATCTGTGCGTGATGAATGTGGCCGCAAACCAGTCCATCCACGCGCCAGCATGCCGCCTCCTGAGCGACGGTACGCTCGAAATCGCTGATGACGTTGACAGCATTCTTGACCTTGTGTTTGAGGTAAGCCGCGATGGACCAATACGGCAGCCCGAGCTTGCGGCGCACGTAATTCACCAGGCGGTTGAACTTGAGCAGGAATGTGTAGGCACGATCGCCCAAATGTCCGATGAACTTGCTGTAGCGGATGACGTGATCGAACTCGTCGCCATGCAGCATCAGCAGGCGGCGCCCGTCGGCCGTTTCGTGAATCGCACGCATTCGCAGCTCCACGTTGCCGAAGGTCGTGCCCACGTAGTCGCGGAAGCGATCGTCGTGATTGCCGGGGATATAGATGACCTTGGTGCCGTGCTTGGCCTTGCCCAGGACGGTGCGGACTACGTTGTTATGGGTCTGAGGCCAGTAAAGGCCGCGCCGCATAGCCCAGATGTCGATGATGTCGCCCAGCAGGTAGAGATACTCCGACTCGGTGCACTTGAGAAAATCGAGCAGATACTCTGCTTTGCAACCCTTGGAGCCCAGGTGCACGTCAGAAATCCAGATGGCCCGGAATCTCAACGGGCGCATGCGATAAATTGAGCCCATCGCTCCAAATGATCCTTCGTTATCACGAGCGCGAAGTCTGGGCGAATTTTGTTACAGCGAATTTAAGAAGTGGTTAATTTTTGGTTACCGACTAACATGCCGTCTGCTGCGGCGTGTCTGAGGCCGCTGGGCCAATGCAGCGTTTGCCCCTATGTGCGTGAGAAAGTATTCTAGGCACCCTTTAGGGCGGTCGAGCATAACAACTTGTGGCCTTAAAAACTGTGAACGGATTGCCATCCACGCCTTGGGGCTTGTTGTTTAGCAAGGTGACGCGAAAAGATCTGATTTGATCAGCTCATGCACCCTGGGCAGCAATCCGGCTGTTGTTCGCCAGCGGGTCTGGAGTCTCA
>JAPSGG010000304.1 GCA_031177845.1 Chromatiales bacterium | reverse complement strand
GTGCACGCCGGCGATCACGCCTTCCTCGAATCGCCTCTCTCGAAAGAGCGCCTCCATCTGTGAGCAAATCTCCTGCCAACCCTCGGTGCCCACGTGTGCGTTGATTCCGCGATCGGCGACGATTTCGACATCGTGGTCGGCGAGCAGCAGGTAGATCAAGACACCATTGTTGTGCTCGGTATCCCACACGCGCAGCGCCGAGAATACCTCGATGGCGCGCTCGCGCGCGCTTTGGCCGCTCAGCAGTGGACCGATGTCGAGACCGGCCTCGACCGCAAAACGGATCTCGCCGTGATGCATTGATTCGGCCGCGCAGATGGCGGCCTCGATTGCCTGCATCGACAGCGGCGGCAAAGCGCGGCGTACCTGCCAGGCCCCGCTGCACAGATGTCTAAGCAGGCGCGCCACCGCTACCAGCTCCCGGAGGCCCCGCCGCCGCCGAAACTCCCACCGCCACCACGAAAGCCTCCACCGCCGCCGCCACTGAGGCCGCCACCGCCGAATCCACCTGCCGAATGGTAACCGCCATAGCCCAAGCCGCGGCCGCCGCTGACGCCAGTGAACAGCAATACCGCAAATATCACCAGTCCGAATAGAAGCGCCACCAATAGGCTGCCGATCACTAGCCACGCGACACCCGTAAATACGGCGGCCGTGCCCAACGCGGCGGGGAAGCGGCCGATCACACCACGGAACATATGACCAAAAATAAAGGTGAAGAGAACGATTCCTGGCAACAAAGACACCGGGCCATCGCCATCGTCATCGCGATCGGAAGGTGGCGGCAGCGGCTCACCCGCGATGACCTTCATCATCGCCAACACGCCCGCCCGGATGCCCTCGTAGAAATCTCCGTCCCTGAAATAAGGCGTGATGATCTCGGCGATAATACGCTTGGCGGTGGCGTCGTTGAGCGCGCCTTCGAGTCCATAACCGACTTCGATTCGCATGTTGCGGTCGTCGTTGGCAATGAGCAATAGCGCACCATCGTCCACGTCCTCGCGGCCGAGCTGCCAATCCTCGACCACGCGGATGGAATACTGCTCGATGGCTTCGGGCTGTGTGGTGGGGACCAGCAGCACGGCGATCTGGCTGCCTTGTCTGGCTTCGAACAACCGCAGACTCTCCTCGAGCCTCGCCTCCTGCTCTGCCGACAGCGTTCCGGTGAGGTCGGTAACGCGGCCCTCGTGCGCCGGCACCGGCACCAGCGCGCCCGCCGCGCCTGCGATCAGCAGCAGACAGCACATGGCTGCCGGCCAGCGAGACAGGACCGGCGCCACCTTCATCACTGGCCGGGCTCTGCCGCTGGACTCGAGAAGTCGACGGTGGGTGGGCGCGAGATGGCTTGCTCGTTCTCCACGCTGAAGGTCGGCTTGGTCTCGTGGCCGAAGAGCATCGCGGTCAGATTCGTGGGAAAGGAGCGCACGGTGGTGTTGTACTCCTGCACCGTCTGGATGTATCGGTTGCGGGCGACGGTAATGCGGTTTTCCGTGCCCTCGAGCTGCGCCTGCAGGTCGCGGAACAAGGTGCTGGATCTCAATTGCGGATAGTTCTCGGACACCGCCAGCAGGCGTGACAATGCACCGCCCAACTCGTTCTGCGCCTGCTGAAATCTCGTAAAGGCCTGCTCGTTCTCGAGCAACTCGGGCGTGGCCTGTATGCTGCCGACGCGGGCGCGCGCGTTGGTGACCTCGCTCAGGACCTCCCGCTCCTGCGCGGCAAAGCCTTTGACGGTGTTCACCAGATTGGGCACCAGGTCGGCGCGGCGCTGATACTGGTTCAACACCTCGGCCCAGGCTGCCTTGATCTGCTCTTCGCCAGACTGCAGCGCATTATAGCCGCAGCCGGTTAGCGATAGAGTCAAGACCAGCAGAACGGAAAGTTTACGCATACGATGCCACTCCCATTTCCTGGAGGAAGCTCTGAACCAGCGTCCCAGAAGGTACCTGACAAATCGTGTTATCGATAGAGGCTCCATCAAACGTCGTGCTTTCGAGCCCGGAGTTGCGCCAGCTTTTCCTTGATCTTGATCTCCAGCCCGCGGTCGACGGGAAAATAATAGTGCCGCTCTGCCAATCCGTCCGGAAAATAATCTTCGCCGGCCGCGAAGGCACCGGGCTCATCATGCGCGTAGCGGTACCCCTCGCCGTGCCCTAATTCCATCATCAGGCGAGTCGGTGCGTTGCGCAAGTGTAAAGGCACCTCCAGGCTGCCCGACTCGCGCGCCGCGCGCGTAGCCGCACCGTAGGCCAGGTAGACCGCGTTGCTCTTTGGCGCGCAGGCCAGATAGACCACCGCCTGCGCGATCGCAAGTTCGCCCTCGGGGCTTCCCAACCGCTCATAAGCATCCCATGCACTCAGGGCCATATGCAGCCCGCGGGGGTCCGCATTGCCGATATCTTCCGAGGCGATGCGCACAGCACGGCGCGCAATGTACAAAGGATCGCAGCCGCCGTCCAGCATGCGGCAAAGCCAATAAAGCGCCGCATCCGGATCGCTCCCACGCACGGCTTTATGCAGCGCGGAGATCTGGTCGTAGAAGATGTCGCCGCCCTTATCGAACCGGCGTAATGACTCGCGCGTGACCTCTTCTAACGTTTGCGCGTCGATCACCGCGCCGCCCTCGACCTCACGAGCGAGATCGGCCGCGATCTCAAGCCAGTTCAGCGCCCGTCGGGCATCGCCATCCGCCGCCAGCGCCAGCCTATCGCGCAGGTCTGGCGCCAAGTCGATATGCCGCTCTCCCAATCCCCGCTCGGCATCGCCTAGTGCCTGGTCGATCAAGCGGCGGATGTCCGCCGCCTCCAGCGGTTTAAGAACATAGGTGCGCACCCGCGACAAGAGTGCATTGTTCAATTCGAAAGAAGGGTTCTCCGTAGTGGCGCCGATAAAATAGATCGTGCCGTCCTCGATGTGCGGAAGGAAGGCATCCTGCTGTGATTTATTGAAGCGGTGCACCTCGTCCACGAACAACACGCTCGCGCGGTTATCCACGGCGCGCGTGTGGCGCGCCTGGGTGATCGCCTCGCGGATGTCCTTCACGCCGGACAGCAAGGCGGAGAGGCTCAGAAATCGCGCGCCGCAGGTCTTGGCGATCAAATGCGCCAGCGTGGTCTTACCCGTGCCGGGCGGGCCCCAGAACACCATCGAGTGGGGACGATCCTCCTCGATCGCGCGGCGCAGGGGCTTGCCGGGCGCCATGAGGTGCGGCTGGCCGACAAACTCCGCTACCACGCGAGGCCGCATGCGGTCTGCCAGCGGCCGGCAGCGGCGGGCGGTACTAAGCAGTTCCTTCATTCCGTATAAGTTCTACCGCAGAGT
>JAPSGG010000052.1 GCA_031177845.1 Chromatiales bacterium | reverse complement strand
TTCAGCACACCCAACACACAGCGCAGTTTTGCAGTCACGCGCTGCGATTTGCCACTCCATTGTCCGCTTCCCGGCATGAGCCTGTGGAACTCCCACCCGAGGGTCTATATCCCCATCGCAGACAGCGAAGATGGCCGCATGATCTGTCCTTATTGCAGCACGCTGTATATCTTGGCCAACTGACCCGCCGCATTCTCATCAATGCGGAATGCCAATAAGGCCCTGGGATGGGCTGGAGTCGCGGTCGCGCTGATCGTTACGACAAGCTATTTTTGGAATTGGGACCTCGCCAAGCACGGCTATTATCTACTCACCGCCCTAGGCTTTGTGGCCATACTTGTGAACTGGCGTCGTGTGCGGGTTGATTGCGAAGAAGGATGGTTCTTCATAGCCGCGATGCTCTTTTTCGCCACCGCGCTGGTTTCTAACTGGGTGAATGGATTGCCGCCGGGTGGGTACGCTCACATTGAGTCGCACTATGGCAAGCTACTATCTGTGATCCCGCTGTTTTATCTCTTCAGATACGCGAGACTGCCTCAAGAGCGCATTTGGGTTGTATTCGCGACCGGAGCCTTTTCCGCGGGAACGGTGGCCATTGCGCATTCGTGGTTTCCCGAAGTTTCGGGCGTCTGGATCATCGACGAATTTGAACCGACTGGACGCGCATCCGAGGATACCGACTTTGGACCGCCTGGACGCGCCTCCGGGAATGCCAATGCCATCATGTTCGCGATCGTGACCTTGGGGATGACGGTGGCAAGTTTGACCGGTGTTATCTACGCTCGGCGTTGGAAACTACTGGGACGGGGCTTTCTGGTGTTGTCATCGGCAATGGGAATCCTCGCAATCATCCTGGCGGAGACCCGCGCGGTGTGGGTAGCCTTGCCCGTACTGTTGTTCCTGGTATTCGGCATATACCGGAGGCACCTGGGCCGGCATCAAGGATCTGTGCTAATGCTCGGGGTCGCGCTATTCGTGGCCGCCTACCAGATGCCTATTGTGGAGAATCGTATCGATCGCGCATTTACCGAATTAATCTTGTATTTGGAAGCTGACGACCCGCGCGGTGCTGGTGTCAGCACGTCGGTCGGAATACACTTGGAGATATGGCGAGCGGCAGCGCGGCTGTTCATGCAGCATCCAGTATTCGGTGTGGGGACCGTCGGATTCGAGGCTGCAATAGACAAAATGGCGCACAGCGGAGCATTTCACCCCGACATCCGGAGGCATCATTTTCACCCCCATAGTCAATACCTGGCTGCGCTGGCGTTTTGGGGACTTTGCGGCTTTATTAGTCTGATGCTGCTGCTGGTGTACTCGGCATGGCTTTTTTTCAGGCGCGTGAGCGATGGTCCGCGCCACATCCGAGGGTTGGCGCTGGCGGGATTGCTGATCGTAGGCGGATACATGTTCTGCGGTCTGACTGATGTTCCTCTGGAGCAAAAAACCACAATCCTGTTTTATGGCCTCGCGACCGCAATGCTGTATGGGGGCGTTAAGGCCCATGAAGGTGACGCACTAAGCAGCTTTGCGGCGGCTCAAAAGGTTGAATATGGCGGTTCTTGAAGGGTCAGGCTTGCATCTGGGATTGTGATGTAGCCATGACCTTCGCGTCATGCGCAAGGCGGTGAAGCATCGTTAGCAGCCGTTCGGCATAGTCTCTGAACGTAAACCCTTTGGAGGCATGGGCCTGGGCATTGATCCTAAGTCTAGATAGTCGCACAGGGTCATCGATCAATGCAGCCACGGCTGCCGCGATCTTCATTGGGTCCAGGAGCTTAGGTGCCTGTATGCTGTCTGTTAAAGGGTCGTATACAACCGCCGGCAACTGTTCGAGTTTTCCGCCGAGCTTCGGATAGCCCTGTGCAGGCAGGCTAGGCTTGAGCAGAATGCCAGTGGTGCCATCGACAACAACCTCCGGTATTCCGTCCACCTTGGCAGCGATCACTGGACAGCCATGCGCCGCAGCTTCTAAGCAAACCAGCCCGAACGGCTCGCTCAGCGACGGTGAAAGATATATGTCAATACTGCGGTAGAAGGTGGACATGTCCGCTATCAGGCCGTGGAAGATAGTTGCATGCTCAAGGTCTAGTCGGCGGCACAGCGCTCGGAGACTCGCTTCTTCGGTGCCGGTACCGGCAATATGGAGTTCGCAGATGTAGCCTTCGCGCAAGAGTTCGGCCAAGGCGTGGATCGCGAGACTAGTGCCTTTAACGGGCTCGAGCCGAGCGGCGATACCCAGCCGCAGGGTTCTTCCAGATAGCGCTCGGCGCGCTGAGCGGTCTTGTTCTGCTGTACTCGTCCTTGCACCATTTGGACACACGGCGATAGGGCCTTTGAAGCCCCAGCGCAGTTGCAGCATCCGCTGGCTGGCATAAGAGCAGCAGATCGCCGCGTCGACGTTGGCTAGCAGTCGGCGTTGCTCATCTCCCAGAGGGGCATACCATGCAGCGGCGTGATCGTAGTAGACGACCGGAGCGCCGCGAAGATTCGTGTCAACTAACTGCCCATCGCTCAAGCAGTTCCAGATGACGCTGATATCCGGTCCAATGCGGCGGGTGATCCGCCTGATGCGGACGCCTATTAGCTGTCGGGGCCATATTGGTATTCTGCCGCAATTCCACGATCTGACGAAGTTCAGAGACGCCGTGGATCGCAGGATGGATTGGCGTATGTGTGGGTGAATTCGGGAACTTCTGACCAGCAGATGATGGCGGACAGCCAAGCGCTCGGGTTCGTATTCTAATAAGGGAGTCAGCAGATTTTCCACGCCTCCGAGTGTTCCGCATCGCGCGTAGTGGAGTATTCGGAATTCGTTGGCTTCTACCATGATGTCCAGAATCTCAGCCCATTTCCTCGATCGACGCATCGCTCGATCGCGGTGGTTCTAATGCGTGATGGCGCTCTACCATCTCAATCTCATCAAAGACTATCGCGGCGGGGAGCGGCAGACGGAGCTACTGGTGCAGGCGCTGGCCGGCCTTGGCATGCAACAGACGATAATCTTACGCAAAGGCTCGGTACTGGCCGCACATCTGCGCCACGATGATAAACTCCGAGTGATTGAGATCGGTAAACCGTTTATCAAGAGCCTCGCCGTCCTGCGCGGGGCCGATCTAATCCATGCCCATGATGCCCAAGCCTCGCAATTGGCGTTCATGGCAAACCGTCTCTTGGGCAAGCGCTATATCATCACGCGACGCATACCGAACAGACCCAAGAACAATCCTTTCACGCGCCGCGTGTATCGGCGTGCCCAGCTGATCGTAGCGCTATCTGATGCTATCAAAACGGTCATAGAAGCCTACGAGCCAGAGGTGCCCATGCAAGTCATACCATCGATGACCGCGCGATTCTCGGTCGACTGGGGTGAGGTTGCGCGGATACGACGATTGTTTACAGGCCATTTCTTGGTGGGGCAGGTGGGCGCGCTGGTGATGCATCACAAGGGCCAGCAGCATCTCATAGCGGCCGCGGGGATACTGCATACAAAGGCTCCCGACATGGTCTTTCTGCTCGTCGGTGATGGGAAGGACGAAGCTGCGCTGCGGCGGCTAGCCGCCGGCATGCCGAACGTGCGGTTCATGGGCTATCAGGAGAATGTGGCGGACTACTTGGCGAGCCTTGATGTGCTCGTGTTTCCTTCGCTGCACGAGGGCCTCGGTTCAACCTTACTGGATGCGATGGATCTTGGCATTCCGGTCATCGCAAGCCGAGTAGGCGGGATACCGGAGATCATACGGCATGAACACAATGGCTTGCTCATTCCGCCCGGCGATGCCCATGGTATTGCAGCGGCTTTGCTCCGGCTATCCGGCGACCCCGAGTTGCGCGCCAAATTTGCTGCCGAAGGGCGGCGAGCTGTAACAAGCTATCGGCCTGACAAGATCGCGCGGCGTTACGTCGACGTCTACCGACGACTAGGGATACAGGCATGCGCGTCGCCATAGCAACGCGCCGCCTAAGGTCGACGACGGGTGCTTCGCGGATGATTATCAGCCAGGTTCGGAATTGGATCGAGTGGGGTGCCAAGGTAGACGTCTATGCACAGAAGGCCAATCCCAGTTTGATTCTGGAAGCCGGTGGCAACCCCTGCAAAGCCAGTGTCTATCCAGTGGGAAAGTACTGGTCCAGGAGGCTGTTTTCCTACGGATTCGATCGCCTTGTGACTAAAGGAAGCTATGATCTCACGGTCGGTCATGGCGACGTGATCAATCAGACGGTGCTCTTCGCGCATAATCTCCTTAGGAGAGAGGCCGAGGTGGTCTTTGGTGGCGACCCAAAGGACCTAAAAGCGGCCGTAAGGATGCATGATGAGCTTTTTTCAAGGCAGAACTTTCACCTCTGTATCGCGAACTCCCTGCTCATGAAGGAGGATCTCATCAGGCGCTACCGAATCGATCCGCAGCGGGTTCGGGTGGTCTATCCAGGCTACGATCCCAAACGATTCTATGCAAGAACGCCGCAGCACAGGAACACAGCGCGAAACGATCTCGGCGTGCGTAATGAGGTTCTGATCGGCTTTGTCACGTCCGGTAGGCTGCGAAAGCGGGGGCTTGATATTTTATTCGACACGCTTGCACTGCTCGATCGGCAGGACATCGCCAGGGTAAAGGTGCTGGTGGTTGGATTCAGAAAAGAGGTTGAGCGTACGCTGAAAGACAGGCACCGGCAATTGCTGAACGAGCGGGTGATGGTCATTGAGCCCACACGTGAGGTGGAGCGCCTGTACCACGCGCTGGATATTTTCTTTCACCCGGCAAGGATCGAAGAATTCGGTCAGGTTGTGCAGGAGGCAGCCGCCTGCGGCCTGCCCGTGCTGACGTCGCGGCACGTGGGTGCGGCCGAGATGCTATTGCAAGTGGACGGATACCCCATCGTCGCTGAACCTGATGCCGAATTATTCGCGCCGTACTTGGCTGCATTGATCGATGATGAGGCCGAACGGGCGCGATGTGCCCAGCAAGCGCTCAGGGCAGTCGACGGAAACGACTGGGACAGGTATTTCACGCGGGTGCTCCAGCTTTACAGAGAATACGGCCTTCTGTAATGTCGGTGGACAACGCGCATCGCGCGCTCAGGCCCTTTTTGGCTAGGACGGTATTTCCCATTCGGCCTCTATGTCTGCTCGGACGGCAGCGCGTCCCTTGAGATGAAGCTTTCGGTTCCCGATTTTTCTGCGGGACGCCTGCTGGTCGTGGGCGATCTGATGCTCGATCGTTACTGGTCCGGCCCGGCTGCGCGCATCTCGCCCGAGGCGCCCGTGCCGGTCATCAACGTGGAGGCGATCGAGCACCGCCCCGGTGGCGCCGGAAACGTGGCGCTTAACGTTGCGGTTCTAGGAGGTGCCACTGTGCTGCTGGGCTACACTGGCGACGACGAGGCGGCCGCATTGATGGAAGGCCTCCTGGATCGCCGTTCGGTCCAGTGCCGTTTTGTTCGACTGCCGGGTAAGACCACGGCCACCAAACTGCGGGTGATCAGCCGGCATCAACAGCTGATTCGCCTAGACTTTGAGAATAGCTTTGCGGATGCGGTGTGTAATGAGCTGCTGACCGCTTACCGGCGCTCATTGCCGGATGCAGATGTCGTCATCCTTTCCGACTACGGTAAGGGCACGTTGCGCGAAGTGGCCCGCTTTATCGAACTTGCCCGAAATGCCGGTAAGCCCGTGCTGGTCGATCCAAAGGGGAAGAATTTCAGCCGTTACCGCGGCGCTACCGCGATTACGCCCAACCAGGCCGAGTTCGAGGCGGTGGTGGGTCGATGTGCGAGCGACGAAGATCTGATCGCGAAAGGCAGCCGCTTGCTTGAGGAGCTTGAGCTACAGGCGCTGCTCGTTACGCGCAGCGAAAAGGGCATGCTCCTGTTGCGCGCGGGCCATGAGCCGCTCAATTTTCCAACCCACGCGCGCGATGTGTTCGACGTCACCGGTGCGGGCGATACCGTCATTGGCGTACTGGGCGCAGGATTGGCGGCAGGCCTCAATTTTTCCGATGCTACGGGATTGGCGAACGTCGCCGCCGGGATAGTAGTCGGTAAACTGGGTACCGCGACAGTTAACGTGCGCGAATTACATGCTGCCTTGTACGAACACGAGCCCTTATCGCGCGGCATCGTTTCTGAACAGCAGTTGATCGCGCTGGTGGCACAGGCCCGCGCCAGCGGCGAGCGCGTGGTGATGACCAATGGGTGTTTCGATATCCTGCACGCGGGTCACGTCGCGTATCTATCCAAGGCGGCGCAGCTCGGTGACCGCCTAGTGGTGGCGGTCAACGATGATGACTCTGTGCGGCGCCTGAAAGGCGCGCAGCGCCCGGTGAATGCCGTTGCGCAGCGCATGGCTGTGCTGGCTGCGCTCGAAAGCGTCGATTGGGTGGTTCCGTTCAGCGAAGATACGCCGCAACGGATCATCGATGTGCTGCGTCCCGATGTGCTGGTTAAGGGCGGTGACTACCGACCTGAAGATATCGTCGGTGCGGGCACCGTGCGGGAAAACGGCGGCGAGGTGGTCGTGCTCGAATACATCGAAGACTGCTCCACCAGCGCGATTATCGACGTAATTCGCAAGCACATCTAGGGCAAAAAAGCATTGGGCATGATGATCGTCACCGGCGGCGCCGGGTTCATTGGATCAAACATCGTCAAGGGTCTCAACGCACGCGACTATAGCGATATCCTGGTGGTCGACGATCTGCGCGACGGCACCAAGTTTATTAATCTCGTCGACTGCGAGATTCAGGATTACTTGGATAAAGATAGCTTTCTGCAGCGCATTGTCGCCGGTCAGGACTTCGGCAGCCTGGAGGCGGTATTTCATCAAGGGGCCTGCGCGACGACGACCGAGTGGGACGGCCGCCTCATGCTGGAGAATAACTACGAATATTCGAAAGCGCTGCTGCACTATTGCCTGTCGCGGCGTGTGCCTTTTCTCTATGCCTCTTCGGCCTCGGTCTACGGTATGGGCCCCGTATTTAAGGAAGAACGCCAGTACGAGCGGCCGCTGAATGTCTATGGTTACTCCAAGTTTTTGCTCGACCAGTACGCGCGGCGCATGCTGCCCTCGGCCGAGAGCCAGGTCGTGGGCTTGCGTTACTTCAATGTCTATGGTCCGGGCGAACAGCACAAGGGTGCGATGGCGAGCGTTGCCTGGCACTTCAACAGGCAAGTCCTGGAGCATGGAAACGTGCGGCTGTTCCGGGGATCGGATGGCTATGCCGATGGGGAGCAGCGCCGGGATTTCATCTACATCGGAGACGTGGTGGCAGTAAACCTCTGGTTGCTCGATAACCCGCGCGTGAGCGGGATATTCAACGTGGGTACCGGCCGCAGCCAGACGTTCAACGAGATGGCGCGCGCGGTGATCGCGTATCACCGCCGTGGCCAGATCGAGTATATCCCGTTTCCAGCGGAGCTGGACGGGCGCTACCAGAGCTTCACGCAAGCCGACATGACGCGCCTGCGTGGTGCGGGTCTGAGGCACCGCTTCAAACCGGTGGAAGAAGGCGTGCCGTTGTATCTGAACGCCTTGAGCGAGGTATCACAGAGCGCACTATGATGACGACGGCGGTTTGGATACCCGCCAAGTGATCGACCCACTGCGCATCCTGATCGTGGGGCCGGCATGGGTGGGCGATATGGTGATGGCGCAGAGCTTGTTCAAGACCTTGAGCCGAGCGCATCCGGGCGCGCAGATCGATGTACTGGCGTCCGTCTGGTCCGCGCCATTGCTAAGGCGTATGCCGGAGGTGCATGAAGCCGTCATAGTGCCCTTAGCCCACGGCCAGCTTGGCTTGCAAACGCGTCTCCGTCTGGGCCGCCAATTGGCCGAGCGGGGCTACGCTCGGGCCGTGATCCTGCCGCGCTCTTTTAAATCGGCCTTAATCCCCTGGTTCGCTCGCGTGCCCCAGCGCACCGGCTATCTGGGCGAGATGCGCTATGGGCTAATCAATGACCTGCGGCCACTCCCCAAAGCGGTCTTG
>JAPSGG010000051.1 GCA_031177845.1 Chromatiales bacterium | reverse complement strand
TTGTGGCCTTAAAAACTGTGAACGGATTGCCATCCACGCCTTGGGGCTTGTTGTTTAGCAAGGTGACGCGAAAAGATCTGATTTGATCAGCTCATGCACCCTGGGCAGCAATCCGGCTGTTGTTCGTCAGCGGGTCGGGAGTCTCAGGTCCCTCACGACCATGAAGGACGAACACGTTATGGGTATCGAGAAATCCCAGACGCTTATTCGGGCCGCACATTTAACGCCGCAAGGCCCACTTCTTCGATGGACGAAAGCGATTACTGCGCGCAAATCCGCGGCCTCATGCCGTCTACGCGTATGTATGTTCGGCGCTATGATCTTTAGCGCGACCAGCTTGGTACTGGCGCCCGTGGCAGCGGCAGCCCAGCCAAACATCGTCGTTATTATGGCCGACGACATGCGGCTAAATGACCTGCAAGTAATGGCAAAAACCAAGAAGCTGATCGGAAGGGGTATTACCTTTAGCAACAGCTTGGTAACCAATCCGCTGTGTTGTCCGTCGCGCGCGACCTTCCTCACGGGCCAGTATCCCCACAACCATGGGGTTCTCAGCAACGATCCGCCTAATGGCGGCTATGCGGCGCTCGACCACACCAATACGTTACCCGTCTGGCTCCAGGCGGCAGGCTATTACACCAGTCACATCGGCAAATACTTGAACGGCTACGGCAAAGAGAATCCGAATGAGGTGCCACCGGGGTGGAGCGATTGGCAAGGACTCGTCGATCCCACTACATACAGGATGTATGGCTACACCATCAACGCCAATGGCACGCTGGTGACTTACGGGGAGGCCGAAGCCGATTACCAGACTGATGTGCTTGCCAATCGGGCTGTGGAGACCATCGCCAAGGCGGCACAAAGGCAACCTTTTTTTCTAAGCATTGCGCCTGTTCCTCCTCACCGAACAGGAATCGGCGGTCCTCGGCCAGCGCCACGCCATGTGTTCGCTTTCGCCGACGAGCCGCTCCCCCATCCGCCTTCGTTCAACGAGACGGATGTCTCGGATAAGCCCACGTTCATTCGCAATTTGTCCCTCATCTCCCCGGACGAGAAGCAGGAACTCAAGGATCGCTACCGCGATCGTCTCGCCTCGCTGCTTGCCGTGGACGATCTGGTGCAGCGGGTCGTGAATGAATTAGCCGATGCCGGAGTGCTCGATGATACCGTACTAATCTTCGCTTCCGACAACGGCTACTTTCATGGTGAGCACCGGCTCAGGCATCCAGAGGGCAAGTTCTGGGCGTATGAGGAGACCGCGCGCGTCCCACTGCTCATCCGAGGCGAGAGCCTTCCCGTGGACGCAACCGCTGACCAGTTCGTGGCCAATATTGATCTTGCTCCCACCATTGTCGAGGTCGCTGGGGCTACTGCTGGCTTAATTATGGACGGCCGCTCGCTATTCGATCCCAGCCTTGGATCTGCGCGCGACCTTCTTATCGAAACGCTCCGTTATCAAGCGTTACGAAATAATTCTTTTCTTTATGTTGAATATGATACCGGTGAGCAGGAGCTGTATGACATGCGCAAGAACTCCGCGCACTATGATCCTTACCAGCTCGAAAGCCGCCATGCCGATAGCGCATACAGCCAGATCATGCCCGATCTAACGACCAAGCTGGATCAGCTGCGCATGTGCTCAGGCACAAACTGTAATACGCGGTAAGATGGATGGCGCCGGCGCCTTCTCTAAGCCCCCGCCAGCTCTCTAAGCAGCTCTGCTTGCGCAGAGCGCGGCTTGCGGTTGCCGGGCCTCACACGCTTGTAGGTCCCATCCGGCTGCAGCTCCCAGGCCTGCGTGTTGTCAGCCAGGAAGTAGAGCAGTGACTCCTTGAGCACGCGCTCGCGAAGCCGGTCGTCCTCGATCGGAAAGCACACTTCGACGCGGCGAAAGAAATTGCGTGGCATCCAGTCCGCACTGGAGCAGTAGACTTCGTATTCGCCGCCGTTATGAAAGTAAAACACCCGTGCATGCTCCAGAAAACGGCCCATGACCGAGCGCACTGTAATGTTATCGGAGACGCCAGGGATGCCAGGTCGCAGGCCGCAGATGCCGCGTACGATGAGCTCAACCTTCACCCCTGCTTGCGAAGCGCGATACAGGGTGCGGATAACCTGCGACTCGATGAGGGCGTTCATGCGCGCCATGATGTGTCCAGTCTTGCCATTGGCTGCATGCTCGATCTCGCGCTCGATCTTGCCGAGGATCTCCTTGTGCAGACTGAAGGGTGATTGCATCAGCTTTCTCAGGCGCGAGACTCGGCCCAAGCCCGTAAGCTGCTGAAAAATCTTGTGCACGTCCTCGCCGATGATGCGGTCGCAGGTCAGCAGGCCGAAATCGGTGTAGGCGCGCGCGGTGCCCGCGTGATAGTTGCCGGTGCCGAGATGAACGTAACGCTTTAGACGATTCTTTTCGCGGCGCACAACCAGCGCCAACTTGGCGTGTGTCTTGTGATCCAACACGCCGTATAGCACATGCGCGCCGGCGTCCTGTAGGCGGTTGGCGAGTTTGATGTTTGCCTCCTCATCGAAACGCGCGCGCAGCTCGATGACCACGGTCACTTCCTTTCCCGCGCGCGCCGCGGCGACCAGCAGTTCCACCAACTCTGACTTCGTATCCGTACGATAAAGGGTCTGCTTGATCGCCAGCACATTAGGGTCCAGCGCAGCCTGGCGAATAAACTCGATCACTGGCGTGAACGACTGATACGGATGATGCAGCAGGATATCGTCCTTGGCGATCCGCTCGAACAGGTTGGCGCGCGAGGTCAGTGACTTCGGCAAGGCCGGGATAAAGGACCGGTACTTGAGATCGGATCTGTCGACGAATTCGTGCATCGCGAGCAGGCGGTTGAGGTTGACCGGGCCGTTGACACGGTAAAGGTCCTCAGGTTGAAGCTTGAACTTCTGTAGCAGAAACCGCGTCGCTCGTTCCGAGCAATTGTCGGCCACCTCCAGGCGCACGGCGTCCCCGTAGTTACGCGACGGCAGTTCGCCCTGCAGGGCAATCAAAAGATCGTCGATCTCTTCCTCGGCCACGAAAAGGTCCGAATTGCGGGTAGCGCGGAACTGCGCACAGCCGAGCACCTGCATCCCGGGGAACAGCTCGCCGACGTGGGTGTGCAGGATCGAGGATAGGAACACGAAGTGGTAACCCTTGCGCGAGATTCGCTCCGGCAGGCGGATCAGTCTGGGGAGCGAACGCGGGGCCTGCACCAGCGCGACACCGCTGTCGCGCCCGAATGCGTCTTTGCCCTCCAACGTGACGACGAAGTTGAGGCTCTTGTTGAGGATGCGCGGAAAGGGATGAGAGGGGTCCAATCCCAATGGGCTCAACACCGGCAGCAGCTCGCGCAGGAAATAGTTCTTCACCCAATGCGCTTGCGCCTCGTTCCACTCCGTGCGACGCACGAAGCGGATGTCCTCCGCTTCCAACGCCGGGATCAGTATCTCGTTCAACACGCGATATTGGTCATCGACCAAGGCGTGCGCGTGCGTGTAAATTTGAGTCAACTGCTCCTGGGGCGAGAGACCGTCGGGGCTCAAGGTACCGATGCCGAGCGCGACTTGCTGCTTGAGGCCCGCCACGCGAATCTCGAAGAACTCGTCCAGATTGGTACTGGATATGCACAGGAAGCGCAGGCGCTCCAGCAGCGGGATGGACTCGTCCTCGGCCAGCTCGAGCACGCGGCGGTTAAACGCAAGCTGGCTCAGTTCGCGATTGATGAGCAGGTCGGATGGCGTTGCGGGCGCGGGCGCATTCGCGGTTGCGGATCGAATTACCTTTAAACCGTCCATGATGTGTTCTGTCTCGCCAGTGGCGGCGGGTAGTACGGAATTAAATTACCATTATAGGCGCGCTCTACAGGGTGTCGACACGTTTGCCGATAGCAGGTCTACTTCGGTCTATGTATGGAGTCTTGCACCTTCTCCATATCGGTGTGGCGGATGTCCTTGCCCTTGACTAGATAGATCACGTTTTCAGCAATGTTGCGGGCGTGATCACCGATCCTCTCCAGGGCCCGCGCGGCCCAGGCCGCCTCCAGAGAGCGGCTGATCGTGCGTGGGTCTTCCATCATGTAGGTGATGATCTGGCGCATAATCGCCTTATATTCACGATCCACGACTTGCTCCTTCTTGCAGATCTCCAAGGCGAGTTCGGGGTCCAAGCGCGCGAGTGCATCCAGCACCTGATGCAACATGTCGCTGGCGTACCAGCCTAGGGTCGCGATCTCGTTGTACCGCTGGTCGGCCAGCTTTGATTCGGCCAGCTTTAGCGCAAGCTTCGCGATCTTTTTAGCTTCATCCCCTACGCGCTCGAGGTCGGTGATGGTCTTCATCATCGCAAAGACCAGCCGCAGATCGCTCGCGGCCGGCTGACGTCGGGCCAGGATGAGCACGCATTCCTCATCGATCTCCACTTCCATCTCATTGAGCTGATAATCGTGCTCGATGACCGAATGGGCCAGCTCTTCGTTGGCGTTGGCTACGGCATTCAAGGAATCGGTGAGTTGGCTCTCCACCACCCCGCCCATGCGCAGCACCCGGTTGCGCAGGTCCTCCAGTTCGCGGTTGAAGCTTTTGGAGATGTGATGGGTAAGATTTTCTCTGTCGGTGTCCATTGCGGTGGTCTCTGCAACTTAGTGAATAACTCGTCGCCAAGGGGTTGATGAAATGCGTCCCTGTATTTCCCCCTGCGGACAAGCTAACGCTTGTCAAAATCCCTTCCCGGCGAATTCGTGGCGACCTATATTGCGCTTGACGTCCCTGGCGAGACGAGCAAGCATCTCTAAACCCCAGCCTCGCTTTCCATGGCGAGGCGTTCTGCCTCAGACATGGAATGTCCACTGGAATCCATTGGGCCTCACCCATATCTCCCTGTAATATAGTCCTCAGTCTGCTTCTCGCCAGGGTTGGTAAACAGGGTTTCGGTATCTGCGTACTCGATTAACTTACCCAGGTGCATGAAGGCCGTGTAATCGGAGACTCGCGCGGCCTGTTGCATGTTGTGCGTGACGATGAGCACGGTCACGGTGTCTTTCAGCTCTGAGATCAGCTCTTCGATTTTGGCCGTGGCGATGGGATCGAGCGCGGAGGTCGGTTCGTCGAGCAGCAGCAGCTCCGGCTCGGTGGCTAGCGCGCGCGCGATGCACACCCTCTGCTGCTGTCCGCCCGACAGATCCAGCCCCGACTTGTCGAGCCGGTCCTTGACCTCGTCCCACAGCCCTGCCTGTTGCAGGGCATGTTCCACATGGTCGTCGATCATGGATCGTCTGCGCACCCCGCGCACGCGCAGGCCGTAGGCCACGTTCTCGTAAATGGATTTGGGAAACGGGTTGGGTTTCTGAAATACCATGCCGATGCGCATGCGTATCTCCAGCGGCTCCACCTTCTTGCCTACGATGTTGATGGCATCTGGAAAGAGGGTAATTTCACCCTTGTAGCGGTTGTTAGGATACAAATCGTGCATGCGGTTGAAACAGCGCAGAAAGGTGCTCTTGCCGCAACCCGAGGCGCCGATCAGGGCGGTGACCTTATACTCTGGCACGACCAGGTTGATGCCCTTCAGGGCTTGGTAGTCGCCGTAGTAGAAGCTCAGTTCCTTGACCTCGGCCTTCAAGTTCAGCTTGGCGGCGGCTTTGGCGCGGCCTCGACTCGAGGCATCGATTCGCACCTTCACCGTAGCGCTATCGCGTCTATTGTGAGCCTCGTCCGCCAGATCGCCACACGCATCGCGGTTCATCGCTGGAGTTTCCATCTGTATGCCTCTCGATGAGCCCATCGGTCATGCTCTCTCGTTATAGACGTGCCGCTACCAGCGGATCTGTTTCCGAAAGCGATATCTCAACCATACCGCGAGCGCGTTCATGAGCAGGGTCATGGTCAACAGTACCAGGCCCGCTGCCGCCGCGTTCAGGTGGAACTCCTGCTGTGGCCGGGACACCCAGTTGAAGATCTGAATCGGCAGCACCGTAAACGGCGAGGCCAACCAATCGAAGTTGATGAACGGCGGCTCGCCCTGGATGGGAGAAGGTGGCAGGAAGGCGATGAAGGTGAGCGCGCCTATGGTGATCACCGGCGCGGTCTCGCCGATGGCGCGCGACAGGCCCACGATCATACCCGTGAGAATGCCGCTGCGGGAATAGGGCAGGATGTGCTGTGAGACCACCTGCCATTGATCGGCGCCCAAGGCATAGGCCGCCTCGCGGATGCCATAGGGAATGCTGCGGATCGCCTCGCGGGTGGATACGATGACCACCGGTAATATGAGCAACGCAAGCACCAGCCCTGCCACGCGCACGGTCTGGCCCATGTCAAACTCGTAGACGAATAGTCCCAGCGCCAGCAGGCCATAGATGATCGATGGCACCCCGGCCAGATTCGTGACGTTGATCTCGATAATATCGGTTAGCCAGTTCTTGGGCGCATATTCCTCCAGATAAAGTCCGGCGGCAATCCCCAGCGGCACGGCGACTAAGGCGGTGACCACCATCACCATCACGGTGCCCATCCAGGCGGATAGAATGCCCGCTTCTTCCGGGAAGCGCGATGGGAAAGAGAACAGGAATGCCCACGATAGGCGGGGCGCGCCATCGATGGCGAGATTGATGAATAATGCAAGCAGGATCAGCACTGCAATCCATACGATCAGCAACCCCACGAGCGCGAACAGCCCCTCGAAGAGCTTGTTGCGCGAGATGATGGTCCCGAGCTGCCTTCTATCGGGCATCGCCGCGGCGCTCATTCGTAGACCTCGCGCAGGCGTCTGCGCAGATGGAATCCCACTAGGTTGAAGATCAGGGTGATCAAGAATAACGTGAGACCCGCGGCGAAGATGGTCTGATAGCCGATGCTACCATGCGGCAGATCGCCGAGACTGACCTGCACGATATAGGCGGTGATGGTCGCCGCCGGCTCCAGGGGATTCAAGGTGAGATTGGGCTGCAGGCCCGCTGCAATGGCCACCACCATCGTCTCGCCCACAGCCCGCGACATGCCCAGGATAAAAGCCGCGGCCACGCCGGAAAAGGCCGCCGGCAGGATAACCCGCACCGCCACCTGCAGGCGCGTAGCGCCCATGGCGTAGGCGCCCTCGCGCAGATCCTTGGGTACGGCACGCATCGCATCCTCGCTGACGGACGCGACATACGGCAGGATCATGATGCCGACCACCAGTCCCGGCGCCAGCATGTTGAATCCCCAAAGATTCGGAATAAAGGTCTGCAAAACCGGCGTTACGAAAAGCAGCGCGAAGTACCCGTAAACCACAGTGGGTACGCCTTCGAGTATTTCCAGGAATGGTTTAATCACCTCACGCAGCCGATGTGGAGCGAACTCGCTTAAATAAAGCGCGACGATAGTGCCGCCCGGCACCGCCACCAGCAGCGCAATTCCAGCGATCACCAGCGTGCCGGAGACCAACGGCAGGATGCCGTACTGGGCGTCGAAAAAGAGCGGTGTCCATTGCGTGCCGGTGAGAAATTCAACGATGGAGACATGCTCGAAGAAGGTCAGGGATTCGCGCACCAACAGGTAGACGATAGCGAACGTGATGGCCACCGAGGCGAACGCGGCCAAGAACAGGATGCCGCGTGCTACCCAGCCTGCCACCGCCCTACGGCGTAGGAATTGCTTGGTCGGTTGCACGCAGGCGTGTGAGGCGAACGCGTCACTCATGGAATTTGTTTTGGCGCTGAAAGGGCGCTTGACACGAGCGGATGAACTGCCGCGCAACGACCAGTTTAGCTTAGGCTAACGCGCGGATATGACAGAATTGTTACATCTGTATCTGGGGCAAAAAGAAAATATGGGGCCGAAGCCCCTAGCGATTGAAAAACAGAGAGAGGCCTTACTCGGACTTTTGTTTCTTGAGCAGGTCTTCGATGCTCACGCCCACCTGAGCCCCACCAGCGTACGCGGTGCCGAGCTCACGATTCTTGAAATTCTGCGTGGCTAGCTGGTACGCCTCTTCCGGGAGCGTCGACCTCGAAGTCTCCACT
>JAPSGG010000050.1 GCA_031177845.1 Chromatiales bacterium | reverse complement strand
GGCGGCGTGGAAGTCATGAGCCGAGCGCCGCTGCTATGGAGCGAGGCACTGGTTGAATGGTTAGCGGGCTGGCGGGCGACTGGTGGCTGGCGGCGATTCAAGACGCTCGGCCGCCTGCGGCCGGAGCACTTGGCGCCGGTAATCAGCCTACTCAAGGGCTTGACCGATCCTAACACCGGCCTTTCCATGGGGCAGACCGCGGAAATCCTGGCGCATCGATTCAAGATCAGTCGTGAGCAGATGGACGCCTATGCCTGTGATAGCCACTGGAGGTTGAGCAGGGCGCAGGAAGCCGGTCACCTCGATGAGATCGAAGCCACGTACGATGCTAAGGGCACTGTGTACGAGCACGATGACGGCGTGCGTCCTGACACGTCGATGGAAAAGCTTGCGATGCTCAAGCCCGTGTTCGATCAGCCCTACGGCGATGTCACAGCCGGCAACAGTGCCCAGATCTCGGACGGCGCGGCTTGGTTGATGCTGGCCAGTGAATCCGCAGTTAGGGCCCACGATCTCAATGTGCTGGGCCGCATCATCGATTGCGAGTGGGCGGGCGTCGATCCGGCGCAAATGGGCTTAGGTCCGGTGCATGCGGTCGTACCCCTGTTGCAGCGGCACGGGCTGGCAGCTCATCAAATCGATTACTGGGAGCTGAATGAGGCCTTCGCAGCGCAGGTACTCGCCTGTCTCGCGGCGTGGGGCGATCGCCGTTATTGCCAGCAAGAACTTGGTTTGGATAATGCCTTCGGCGAGATCCCGCGCGAGCGCCTGAACGTCGATGGCGGCGGCATCAGCCTGGGTCATCCCGTTGGGGCCAGCGGCGCGCGCATCGTGTTGCACCTATTGAAGGTACTAAAGCGTCATAAGGCTCGACGCGGCGTGGCCGCGCTGTGCATCGGCGGCGGTCAAGGCGGCGCCATGCTCCTCGAAAACACGACGGTTTGATTTGGCTACTCATTGGCACATCGAAACCGATGCGGCGAAGATCACGTGGTTGCACTTGGACCTCGCCGGCTCTAGCGCCAACGTGCTGTCGGCCGCGGTATTCCAGGAACTGGATGGTTTATTAACGACCATGCTCGCCGCACCACCCATTGGTGTGGCGTTCGTCTCTGACAAATCGAGCGGCTTCATCGCCGGCGCTGATATCAAAGAATTTCAGACAATACGCGGCCGGGAAGACGCGCTGGCCCTGGTGCAGCGCGGGCAGAGGATCATGGATCGCATCGAGGCGCTACCCTGCCCGACTGTCGCCGTGATCCATGGATTCTGCCTGGGCGGCGGACTGGAGCTCGCGCTCGCCTGCGATTATCGCGTGGCGTCGGACGACCCAAAGACCCGCCTAGGCCTGCCGGAGATCAGGCTCGGCATCCATCCTGGCTTTGGCGGCACCGTGCGCTCGATTCGCTTGCTGGGACCCCTGAACGCGTTGGATTTGATGCTGACCGGCAAGACGCTCGATGCGCAACAGGCAAAGAAAATCGGTTTGGTCGACCACGCCGTGCCGATGCGCCACCTGCTTGATGCCGCCTGCCAGCTCATCCACACTAGGCCGGCGCGGCGCAACCCTGGCCGGCTCGCGCGAACATTGAACACCAAAGTCGCTCGCCCGATCCTCGCCCGCCACATGCGCAGGCGCATCGCGGCCAAAGCGAAGCCGGCGCATTACCCTGCGCCATACGCGCTGCTCGATCTGTGGCGACGGTATGCGGACGACGAACGCCGGATGCTAGAGCAGGAGGCCGAGTCCTTGGCCGCGCTGAGCACAACGGCGACCGCGCGTAATCTGGTGCGCGTGTTCATGCTGCAAAATCGGCTCAAGGCGGCGGGGGACCAGCATACCTTCTGTCCACGTCACGTTCATGTTATCGGCGGTGGCACGATGGGCGGAGATATCGCCGCTTGGATCGCCCTACAGGGCCTGCCTGTGACCGTGCAGGATCAGCGCACTAATAGCCTCGCCGCGACAGTACAGCGCGCATCTACGCTGTTCACCAACCGCCTCAAATCCAAGCAGCAGATCACCGCCACCATGGACCGCCTGATTCCGGATCTAAAGGGTTTGGGTCTTCGACGGGCCGACGTAATTATCGAAGCGATCTTTGAAAACCTTGAGGCCAAGCTAGACCTCTACCGCGCGATAGAACCGCACATCAAACCGGATGCCTTGCTTGCGACCAACACCTCCAGCATAGGCTTAGAGAGACTCGCTGAAGGTCTGAACGACCCTGGCCGGCTGGTGGGCCTTCATTTTTTCAATCCGGTCGCTCAGATGCCGCTGGTTGAGGTCATACGCGGCCAGCGCAGCCGCGAGGATACGGTCATTAGGGCGCTGGCCTTTACCCGCCGCATCGACAAGCTGCCACTGGAGATCAAGAGCTCGCCCGGCTTTCTGGTTAACCGTGTGCTGGCGTCCTACCTGCTGGAGGCGATGCGCATGGTCGATGAAGGCGTGCCAATGGCCGCCATCGATGAAGCCGCGAGAGACTTCGGCATGCCTGTCGGACCGATCGAATTGGCCGATACCGTCGGCTTGGACATCGCGCTATCCGTGGCCGAGACGCTGGCTAGAGACTATGGCTTCGAGGTGCCTCAGAGGCTCCGGACCATGGTCGCTGCAGGCAGCCTGGGCGTTAAATCAGGACGCGGTTTCTTCACATACGAACATGGCAAGCGCGTGCGCGGCAAACGGGCGGGCCCCGCAGCCGACCCCGATTCTATTCAGGCGCGGCTCGTCACGAAACTGGTCGATGAGGCGACTGCCTGCCTGCGCGACGGCGTGGTCAAGGATGCGGACTTGGTGGATGCTGGCATCATCTTCGGCGCTGGCTTTCCACCTTACTTGGGCGGACCACTGCATTACTGCAATACCCGAAATGGTTCTGCTTCATGACCTCGGAGAAGCCGCGCCGGGGCATAAGCAGTCGAGAATGTCAGATATGAATCGCGCGGCCGTCCGCAGCCAACGCCGCCTCGTGGATGGCTTCGGAGAGCGTAGGATGCGCATGAACGGTGCGCGCCAAGTCCTCGGTGCTGGCATCAAATTCCATCGCGGTGACGGCCTCGGCGATGAGCTCGGAGGCTTGGGGGCCGAAGATGTGCACGCCGAGAATGCGGTCCGATTTGCTGTCTCCCAGAATCTTTACCCGGCCCGTGGATTCGCCCATGCCGCGGGCGCGGCCGCTGGCCAGGAAAGGGAACACCCCCGCGCGATAATCGACGCCCGCCTGTTTTAACTGCTGCTCGTTCTTGCCCACCCACGCGATCTCGGGCCAGGTGTAGATCACCCAGGGGATGGCCTCATAGTTCACGTGACCGGACTGGCCGGCAATCCGCTCGGCGACCGCGATTCCCTCCTCGGAGCCCTTGTGTGCCAGCATCGGACCTCGCACCACGTCCCCGATGGCATACACGCCGCCGAGACTGGTCCTGCATTGCTCATCCACTTCGATAAAGCCGCGCTGGTCCATCTTCAGGCCTGCGGCTTCGGCGTTTAGCCCCTCCGTGTTGGGCTTGCGCCCAATCGCCACAATTAGCTTGTCGATCTCCAGCCTCTCCTGAACAGCGCCCTGCTCGTAACTGACAGTCACTCCCGAGGAGGCCCTCCCTGTATCGATGACTTTGGCGCCCAGGCGGATGTCGAGCCCTTGCCGCTTCAGGCTCTTGAGTGCCTCTTGTGCAATCTCCTGGTCAACGGCAGGCAGGAAATCGTCCAAGGCCTCGAGGATGATGACCCGGGAGCCCACCCGATTCCACACGGTGCCCAATTCTAGCCCGATTACGCCGGCGCCAATCACGCCCAGCCGGCCTGGCGCCTCCTCAAACTCCAAGGCGCCGGTGGAATCGACGATGCGCTGCTGATCGATCGGAGCCGCGGACAAGGTCAGTGGTACCGAGCCGGTCGCGATAATAATGTGCTTGGCTTGGATCTGTTCGTCGTCGTCACCGTCATTGACTGGTCGAACGGCGACGCGTCCGGTGCCGGCCAAGCTGCCCCGGCCCACGAAACGCTTGACGTTGTTCTTCTTGAACAGGCCCTCGATTCCCTGCGTCAGTCCCTGCACGACCTTACGTTTACGTTTTTGCATGGCCGGAACATCGATGCTAGCGCCTTCGACGGCGATGCCGTGCTCCTTTGCCTGGTGTTTGATGTGATGGAAGTAATGGCTCGACTCCAGCAAGGCTTTGGACGGAATACAGCCGACGTTGAGGCACGTCCCGCCCAGCGAGGCGCGTCCTGAACCGTCCCGCCATTGGTCCACGCAAGCGGTATTGAGTCCCAGTTGTGCGCAGCGTATCGCAGCCACATAGCCGGCCGGACCGGCACCGATCACCACCACGTCATACTGTTGATCGGCCATGTGCTACGGGTAAAAAGCGTTAAGATAAACGCGGGTCTGCTAACCAGGTTCGCGCCCGTACGCATCCTTTGCCTAGATCTGCAGCAGCAGGCGACTCGGGTCTTCCAGTTGTTCTTTGATGGTGACCAGAAACTGCACCGCGTCTCGGCCATCGATAATACGATGGTCGTACGACAGGGCCACGTACATCATGGGCCGCACCACCACTTGGCCGTCGCGGGCGATCGGGCGATCCTCGATCTTGTGCATACCGAGGATTGCGCTCTGGGGAGGATTTAGAATCGGGGTGGACATCAGCGACCCATAAACCCCGCCGTTGGTGATCGTGAAAGTCCCCCCGGTGAGTTCCTCGAGGGTCAGCGTGTTTTCCTTGGCCTTGCGCGCAAATTCAGCCACGGCCTTTTCAATCTGCGCCATGCTGAGACCATGCGCATCGCGCAGGATGGGTACGACCAGACCGCGCGGCGAACCCACCGCAATCCCGATGTCGAAGTAACCGTGATAGATGATGTCGCTTCCGTCCACCGAGGCGTTGACGATGGGAAACCGCTTGAGCGCCTCGATCGATGCCATGACGAAGAAGGCCATATAGCCGAGCCGCACGCCGTGTGCCTTTTCGAAGTGCTCCCGATAGCGCCTACGCAGGCTGACGATGGGCTGCATGTCCACCTCGTTGAAGGTGGTCAGGATCGCGTTTTCACGCTGCGCCTGCAGCAGTCGCTCCGCGATGCGTTTGCGCAGCCGCGTCATGGCTACCCGCCGTTCCGGGCGCGACGTGACATCGGCGGAAGGCGCGCGAGCCGGCTGTGGCGCTTGCTGGTCCGCTCTCGAGGCGGGCTCGGATTCGAGATAGGCGATGACATCCGCCTTGGTGATGCGCCCGCCCTTGCCACTGGCCGGGATTTCATACGCGTCGAGCTGGTTTTCCTCGAGCAGTTTGCGTACGGCCGGGCCAAACTTCGCCTCGCGCCCATGGCCCTTGTCTGGTGCATCCGCTGTTTCGCTGCGCGCTGATTCTGGTCCCGCCGGAGGCGCAACCTCCGCCTGCGCTTCCGACCGCGCGCTTTGCTGAGATTCAGATGGGGCCTTTGCCTTTTGATTTGCGGGCTTCCCCACAGAATCGCCGCCCTCGGTATCGATAATGGCAATCACCTCGTTGCTCGACACGTCGGCGCCGCCGTTTTTTCGGATCTCCTTCAGTACGCCGCTATCGGCCGCGGTAACCTCCAGGACGACCTTGTCGGTCTCGATGTCGATAAGATTATCGCCGCGTTCCACCGCTTCACCCGGCTGCTTTTGCCACTCAAGCAAGATAGCCTCGGTCACGGATTCGGCCAATTGCGGGACCTTGACTTCAACTAACACCAGGTTGATCTCCGTACCAGAGAAATTGTTTCCAGCTATTGCGCATTGGGTTATTCGCTGGATACTGGGCGCGCGTCGTCCCGATGGGCCGGGATTAGTCTGGGCGGGACGTGTTGCCGACGCGGGAGCCTAGCCCTGAATACGGCCGCAGTCAACGCACGCAGGCTCGAGCGCGTTAGACGGTGCTAAGCTGCTTCTGTTGATGCACGCGCTCCAATTGCAGGGCATCGGAGACCAGTCGCTTCTGCTGAGCAAGGTGCACGTGTAGGTAGCCGACCGCAGGCGATGCCGAATAGGGCCGGCCTGCGTATTCCAAGGTGTGCCTGGGTGAAAGGCATCCCGTCAAGTGCCGCCGCGACTGCATGTAGTACCACGCGCCTTGATTACGCGGCTCTTCCTGCGCCCATACCACGTTACGCGCGTTTGAATAGCGTGCGAGCACAGCGGTGATCTCTTCCAGCGGAAACGGGTACTGTTGCTCGATGCGCACAATGGCGGTGTCGTGTAAACCCTGTTCACGGCGCGCCTCCAGCATATCGAAATAGACTTTACCGCTACACAGCAGCAAGCGTCTGACCCGGTGTGGATCGATGTCATCGGTCTCGTCGATGACATTGCGCCACTGTCCGTCAGTGATCTCTTCTAATGAAGACGTCGAAAGCTTGTGACGCAGTAGACTCTTAGGGCTCATTACGATCAGCGGCTTACGGTAGGCACGCAGAATCTGGCGTCTCAGCAGGTGAAACATCTGCGCGGGCGTGCTGGGTACGCAGACCTGGATGTTGTCCTCCGCACATAGCTGCAGATAGCGCTCAAGGCGCGCAGACGAATGTTCCGGCCCTTGACCGTCGTAACCGTGCGGGAGGAACAATACAATCCCACTCAGGCGCCGCCACTTGGCCTCGGATGAGCTGATGAACTGATCGATGATGACCTGCGCCCCATTGGCAAAGTCACCATATTGCGCTTCCCATATCACCAACGCTTCGGGCTCGGCCGAACTGTAGCCGAACTCAAATCCAAGCACCGCTTCCTCCGACAGCAGCGAGTTGATCGGCAGGAAGGAAGGTTGATGTTTATGCAAGTGCTGCAACGGAATGTAGGTTCGGCGGCTGTTCTGATCGTGGATCACGGCGTGCCGATGGAAAAAGGTGCCCCGGGCAATATCCTGTCCCGACAGGCGCACCTGATAGCCTTCTTCCACCAATGAGGCATAAGCCAGCGTCTCTGCGAAGCCCCAGTCCATGGGCTGCTGCCCAGTCCCCATCTTACGGCGGGCATCCAGTATGCGAGCGACGGCGCGGTGCAGGCGGAAATCATCGGGCACCTGCGTCATCTTTTCCGACAACGCCTGGATCCGCCGCAGGCTGATTGTGGTATCGGCAGGCGCGGACCAGTGCGTATTCAGGTACGGGCGGAAGTCCACTAGAAATGCGCTGTCGACCTTCGCGGCGTGTGGGCCAGAAACGATCTGGTTAGCATCCAGCTTAGCGTGATAAGCCTTGCGCAATGCGCCGGCATAATCTTCTCCGATGATGCCTTCCTCCCGGAGCTGGTGCGCGTAGATCTCAGTCACCCGTGGATGGCCCTTGATGCGCTGGTACATGATGGGCTGTGTGGCCGAGGGCTCGTCGGCCTCGCTGTGGCCATAGCGCCGGTAACACACCATGTCGATCACCACGTCCTTCTTGAATTTCATGCGGAAATCCAGCGCCAGTTCGGTAATGTAGACTACCGCCTCGGGATCATCGGCGTTGACGTGGAAGATGGGCGCCTGCACCATCTTGGCTGCATCGGTGCAGTACAGCGTCGAACGCGAATCCAGCGGATCGCTGGTGGTGAAGCCGATCTGATTGTTGATGATGATGTGCACCGTGCCGCCGGTCGAATAACCGCGCGTCTCGGACAGATTGAGCGTCTCCATGACGACTCCCTGACCTGCGAACGCCGCATCGCCGTGAATCAGGACGGGCAGCACCTGGTTGCGCTCATGATCGCCGCGGCGCTCCTGGCGCGCCCGCACGGAGCCCTCGACCACCGGATTGATGATCTCCAGATGAGAGGGATTGAACGCCACCACCAGATGGACGGGCCCGCCGGGCGTACTTAAGTCCGCCGAGAAACCCTTGTGGTATTTGACATCTCCCGAGCTGTTGCCGGGGTCCACCTTGCCCTCAAACTCTTCAAATAGATCGCGCGGTTTGATGCCTAGCGTATTGACCTGTACGTTTAACCTGCCACGGTGGGCCATGCCGATGACGACTTCTTTGACACCATGCTCTGCGCCGCTGCGCTTGATCAGGGCATCGAGCAACGGGATCAGGCTCTCACCGCCCTCT
>JAPSGG010000049.1 GCA_031177845.1 Chromatiales bacterium | reverse complement strand
CTCGATCGAGATCTCCATGAAGAACCGATCACGAGCCGCCGACGGAATCTCGAATGTCTCTTCTTTCTCAACCCGGTTGCGATCGGCAAACACTTGCAGGTGCGGGAAGCGATGCTCGCGGTTGAACGCGCTGACGCTGCGCTCGGCCATCACCCGCAGCAATAGCGAGTGCACCTGTGGCCGCGCGCGATTGATCTCATTAAAGAAGAAGAAGGACAAGCGCTCGCCGTGCTTCAACAACGGGCCTGGCTCGACCTGCGGACGGCCCTGCTCATTGATATAGGTGTAGTAGATAAGATCGTTCGGCAGCAGATCGATCGTGCCTTCAAGCCGCTCATAGGCACCGCCGATGCCGCGCGCCAGCGCCCTCAACAGCGTGGTCTTTCCAACGCCGACGTCGCCTTCCAGCAATACGTGCCCGCGCGCGAATAAGGCAATGAGCACCAGGCGCACAGGCCGCGTCTGTCCGATTATCACCCGGTTTACCGCCTGCTCCAGCGCAAGGGCCCGCGCGTGCCAATCGCTGAGAAGGCTGCCCGCGTCTCGCGCACTGACGATCGTGGATTCGCGGTTCATCAGTCGTCGTCTTCAGGCTCTTTTTCAGCCTCAGCCTGCACCGGAAGGAAGCAATGACGGGCCGCCTTTACTTGCATTTCCTCGTAGCTCGCCCTTGTTCCTTCCGCCAACTCGCCCTCCCGCAGGATCTCCGGGCGCTCGCCGGCAGCAGCCTGACCGCGCATGAAGGTATCCGCCATGATGAACTCGTCATGGGTCATCTTCGAGGCGATATAATCGAAGCTGCACGAACACTTGTACAGGTTGTCGTAGGTCATACCACCATACTGGCGCATACAGTCGATGACGTATTCCACCGTCTCATGGGTCGGATAATCGTCGGCTCCGTGCGCGACTGCGCTCGCCGCGCCCAGCAGTATGAATGGGACGGCTATCAACCTCGATGCATTCATTAGTCATGTCTCCTGACGGGATGTGATGTTCGGGAGTGAGCGGACATTACCACTAGAACATAGCAGAAACCGCGGGCGCCCGTTTAGTTCCCCAAAGCCTGGGGCAGACAGGTCAAACGCCGGCGGTCCAGTGCGTCTCGCAGCTGGTTGAGCGCGTTCAGTTGACATCGGATGCAAACGCACTAGACTGCAGTCCCTGTGTCTTCGGCCTGCGGCGGACTGGAAGCCGCCGGGTCGATCCCAAGGCGACACTCCAACAGGCGATCTTTGCAGTGCAGGCGCATGTACTTGGCTCCGGTGCGGGCGGCGGTTTCCCCCAATGGAACTGCAACTGCGATAATTGCGCGCGCTTTCGGCAGGGCGCGATCAACGCGCGCGCCCGGACGCAGTCCTCGATCGCCGTCAGCGCGGACGACACTGAGTGGGTGTTGATCAACGCCTCGCCCGATATCCGCGCTCAGATCGATGCCTTTCCCGCGTTTCAACCGGCACGCGCGCGGCGAGATACAGGGATCTGCGCGGTGGTGCTGATGGACAGCCAGATCGATCACACCACCGGTTTACTCACGTTGCGCGAGAGCGGCGTGCCGCTGGACCTCTATTGCACCGATATGGTCCACCAGGACCTGACCAGCGGCTTTCCGGTGCTGAGCATGCTGGAGCACTATTGTGGCGTCAACTGGCACCCATTGCCGATCGACGGTTCCAGCTTCACCATCCCTAAGGCAGGAACGCTCGAATTCAGGGCGATCCAACTATCCAGCAAGGCCCCGCCCTATTCCCCGCACCGGCACAACCCGCACCCTGGTGATAATGTTGGTTTGGCCATCAGCGACAGCGCCACAGGGGGCACATTGTTCTACGCCCCCGGGCTCGGCAAGATCGAAAAACACTTGAAGCCCTTCATGGCGGACGCGGATTGCCTGCTCGTGGATGGCACGTGCTGGACTAATGACGAGATGCAGCGCCGGGAGGTCGGCCGCAAGACGGCCTTGGAGATGGGACACTTGTATCAGTTCGGGCCGGGAGGGATGATCGAGGCCCTGGCGGAGTTTCCGAAACCGCGCAAGGTACTGATCCACATCAATAACACCAATCCGATCTTGGACGAGGACTCCGAAGAGCGCGCCATACTCACGCGGGAAGGTATTGAGGTCGCCTTCGACGGCATGAACATCGACCTGTAGAGGGTGTTAACTTGTAGAGGGTCTTATGAACGACGCCAAGCAAGACAAGACCGCGTGGACGCCCGAAGAATTCGAACGGCAGCTGCGAGCGCTGGGACCGCGCTACCACATCAACCATCCCTTCCAAGTCATGATGAATCGCGGGGAGCTCAGCCGCGATCAGATTCAGGGCTGGGTGTGCAATCGCTTCTACTATCAGATCAGTATTCCGCTTAAGGACGGTGCATTGCTCTCGAACTGTCCCGACCGCACGGTACGCCGCCAATGGATCCAGCGCATCCTCGATCACGATGGTCGCGAGGGCTATGAGGGCGGCATTGAGGCCTGGGTGCGTCTGGGCGAGGCTTGCGGGCTTAGCCGCGAGGATATTGAATCTCAGCGGCACGTCCTGCCCGGTGTGCGCTTCGCGGTGGACGCTTACGTGAATTTCGTGCGCCGCGCCGACTGGCGCGAGGCGGTCAGTTCCTCTCTGACCGAACTGTTCGCGCCCACCATCCACAAGGAGCGGCTCGCCAATTGGCCCAAGTATTATCCATGGATCGATATCGAGGGCCTGGAGTATTTCCGTAGACGTCTCAAGGAGGCTCACCGCGACGTCGACCATGGACTAAGCCTGACGCTCAAGCATTTCACAACCCGCGAGCAGCAGGAGAAGGTGATCTCCATCGTGCAGTTCAAACTGGACGTACTGTGGACGATGCTGGATGCCATGTACATGGCCTATATTCACAAGATGCCGCCTTATTTCAACGTGGACACAAGGGTGTGACTGAGCCGATATGCAAGGATGCGGTCGTGCGCATCGCGCCGACGCATCGCTTCCAATGGGAACCGGCCCAGAATGCCCACGTGCTGCTGTATCCCGAGGGCATGGTCAAGCTCAATCCCAGCGCCAGCGAGATCCTCAAGCACTGCGACGGCTCACGCACTGTGAGCCAAATTATCGCCGACCTGAAGGCACAGTTCCCGGATGCTGACCTGGAGGCGGAAGTCATGCAGTTCCTGAATACCGCCCACGAGCGAGGATGGATTAAGACCGTCTGAGGATACGGTTCCGCAAACTCCTAGACGCCCTCGTCGCGACCACGGCGGCATCTCACTGGCCGTAGGGCGTCAGTAGCCCCGATCGCAATCTTCGCTCCGAGCACCAACTCTCACGCCCGACCCCGCCACACATGATGGGCGCTTTCTACTGAGTGGTGCCGCACTAGAGCCTATCTGCCCGCCAAAATTTCTCGACCTCACTTGGTCGACGGCGCGATTCCCCGAGCGCGCCAATTTGCCTACCGAATGAAAACTGCGCCGCCCAATATGTGCTAGGCGGCCCGCGAGACGCAGACCTGATCACGCTGGCGGTGACCTTTCAGAACCCTTGTAAGCTGTCCGCGCTGTGATATCAGGTGAACACAGGCATGGACCCGCCAATATCTTTCATTCCCGGCGACTCGCGCTCCGGGACCCCGCACGCCGCAAGCGGTGGTCGCTGCCAGTCGTGGCACCGGCCACGCCCTGCCAACGGTCAGGTGCTACTGTCGCCATCTGCCGACAATAAAAACGCTGCGCAATCAGGCGTCTAAGTGGTGACTCCTGTAGATGTCGCCATCAGGCAACAAAATTGACTGTCTTCCAGGCATAAAAATGCCTCGAAAAGCCGATGGGCGCGAGTGTCCGAGGCGGTTTTTTGCTTTAATACCAATCGGTTATGATTATGCTGAGCTAACGACCTCCATCGAAGCATTACAGATACACCTTGCTGGCACGGAACATGCCAGTGCCTGCCGCATTCACGACAAAGTACAGACTGAACAACCCAATCGTGACAACATGCCGAGCTGCTATGAAATTCACCAATTTAAGAGCTCGCCGGGCTAACCACTACTGGGGATTTTTGTTCACTAAGTAAAGAACACGTAAGTAAAGAACATCTAGCGCCACGGTCGCCTGCCGCGGGGATCTGCGGCGTTCACGTGATCTCCGACATCGATTGGCACCACGATATTTTTTCTTTGCCATCGTCAGTGGCATGGGCGATCCGTGTGGATGACAACGCACTGTCCGCCGACCATCAGGCATCGATGACATCGGTAGCGGATTGGGCTTATGCAAAGGGCTAATCGGGAGGCTGTTTAGAGCAGCCTGAGAGGCGCCGCAGGGATGTGACGCATCATTTTTCGAACAGGCACCTGTTCGAAAAATGAATCAAGCCGCGGACCTGTACCGCGACGAAGCTTGTTGAGAAAGCCTATGGGAGGGCTTTCTTAACGTTCACCTCAGGGAGCATTCCAATGAAAGACCGCATTCTCAATGGCGCGACCGGCGTTTTACTTGCGATTGCAGCGACCTCATCTGCTCACGCAGAGATTCTCTTTAGAGACAAATTCGACAACCACTCATTCGACGGTTTTACGGTCTCAGGCAACGCCTCTGACATCACCAATTCTCCCATCCGTGGGGGCAATTACGCAGCGGCGATGAGGCTCAACCGGCTACAAGATAATTCGTCTTTCCGGACGGAACTGTCACTAAGGAACCCGGAATTCGAGATTGGCCGCGAATATTGGATCGGTTTCAGTAACTATCTTGCTGATGATTGGGAATTCGGCAAACAGGATGGGGCGATCGTCTTTCAGCTACACAAGCAGAAGGATGGAGGGAAGGACGGGAATGAGCCCTCGGGGCAGCCCCTAATATTATCCACCAAGCTGGGTACGTGGCGCCTTCAAACAAGTCACGACTCTAGCGAGCAGTCCACAAGCAACAGTATCGAGACTGAACATTTCTCGCTAGGCGGTATCAACAAGAACCAGTGGACCGACTGGGTCTTTCACATGAAGCTTTCTTACGGACAGGACGGCATACTCGAAGCATGGAAAAATGGGAACAAAGTCGTCAGTTACCGAGGGCCCAACTGCACCAATGACCAAAACGGTCCATTCATGAAAATCGGTATTTATAATCCTTTCTGGAGGGACAACGATGGCGCATCGGCGGACGACCGGCGAACCATCTATGTCGATGAGATCCGGGTTGGGGACCGAGCAGCCAGCTATGGGGATGTCGCTTTTTAAGGCGTGTAGGTTCTACGCATGTCGTTAATCGACATGCGTGCGACTGACAGTCTCGGCCACGTGTTCTGCATCGTCGAGAGCGCGATAGACGGCAGACAGTACTGCTTTTCAGATTTGGGGGAGCTTATGACATCCTTTGAGGCGTAAGGTCACTATACGTCAGGACAGGCAGACCGCAGGCTGGAGGGATCATCGATATGCCGCAGTGAGCGGTGCCCGCTAGATACGGAAGGCTCAGCGCATAAAGATGCTAGTTAAAGAAGATGGATACTGATCGTATTCGTCGATGCCAGCGGCGCTAAGTCCGGCACCTTTGCCATGAGCGTAGCTATACGGTCTACTGGCAAGTTGGTCGCAGACGCCGATGAGGTCGTGTTGACCATCAGTGCACGTGCGGAGTCGACCTTGGCCGAAGGCACTGTCGTCGAGTCCGCGGTGGTTACCTACCTATCGGTCAGACACTTGGGCCTGAAAGCGCAGGTGACAGACTTGGCGAACCTGCTCGGGACAACCGAGCAGCGTGAATTCGAGGTCAAACACGTGTTCGACGACCGATGCGCATGCCCCTTTGGCGCCAGCCCCATGACTCCGAACGATTAGCCCCTATCGTCTGCTGAAATATCGTGTTTCTGCATACGGTAACGTAGCGCCATTCGAGTCACGCCCAGGCGGCGCGCCGCCTCGGATACATTACCTTGCGCGCGTTCCAGCGCCTGCTTGATCAATTGACATTCCGCCGCCTCTAAGGTCATATCCTGCAAGGCATCGGACGCATTGGACGGGTGTGGCGTCACCTGCCCGCCTTCCAGGTTCATCGCCGAGCGCGTTAACTTCTGTCCATCGGAGAGCAACACTGCGCGCTCGACCAAATGCGCCAACTCGCGCACGTTACCTGGCCACGGGTAGCGGCACATCGACTCGATCAGATCGGGCGTCAGCTCCGGTTCTGGCAATCCATAACGCTGCGCCGTTTGCCCGGCGAAGTGACGCGCCAGCAGGATGACGTCATCGCCCCGCTCACGCAGCGGTGGCATTGTGAGCGTCAGCACCTTGAGACGATAAAATAAGTCGGCGCGAAAGCGCTCCTGTTTGACCATCTCCTCTAGATTGCGGTTGGTCGCCGCGATAAACCACGCCGGCACCTTGCGCTCGCGGCTGCTACCCACCTGCCTGACGGCGCGCCGCTCGAGCACCGTCAGTAGTTTCGATTGTAGTTCCAACGGCAGCTCGGCGATCTCGTTCAAGAACACTGTGCCGTCTTCGGCGGCGACGATGAGGCCGGTACGGGCAGTGTGTGCGCTCGTGAAAGCGCCCTTCTCATGGCCGAACAACTCTGCCTCGATCAGGTCCTTGGGTAAGGTGGCACAGTCTACATGCACGAACGGGCGATCGCGGCGTGCGCTCGCCAGGTGTAATAGCTTCGCCGCCAGATCCTTGCCGCAGCCGGTCTCGCCGAGGATCAGCACCGTAGGCGGCGCCCCGTCGGCCCTGGCACTGATTCTACCCACGCGCTCAATCTGCTCTCGCAAATGTACGATAGGAGGACTTTTCCCAATCAGCCTCACGGATTCCAGTGCGCGGCCATCGCGCTGACGTGAATAATCCAGGCTCCGACGGACCTCCACCTGCTTGAGCGCCTTTTCGATGATGACCAGGAGTTCGTCCAGGTCCACCGGCTTTTTCAGATAGTCCAGTGCCTTGAGCTTCAGGGCCGCGACCGCGTCCTCGAGCTCGCCGTAGGCGGTCATCACGACGACAGGAATATCCGCGGGATCGCGCTCGCGCAACGCGGCGAGGAAATCCAGACCTGAGCCATCTGGCAGGCGCATGTCGAGCAGGATTAGATCCGGCTGCGCGCGGTCGACTTGCCCCTTTGCCGCAGCCAGCGAACCCGCAATCTCGCACAGATAGCCTTCCTTGCGAAAGCGCTTGGCGATCGCCTTAGCCAACAGCGCCTCATCCTCGACGATGAGGATGTATACGTCGCGGGCTCCCGCTTGGGCCTGTCCCTCGGGGAGAGTCTTCTTTTGGATGTTCATGTCCCAGCCTCCTCGGCCGCACGGATCGGCAGCGATAGGCGCACGCGCGTCCCGCCGCCAGGCGCTTGTTCGAAGGCGAGCTTGCCGTTATGCGCGTGACAAACCTTGAATGCAAATGGGATTCCTAAACCGGTGCCGAAACGCTTGGTCGAAGGCATCGGAGACAGGCCGTTAGGTTCGGGGTTCATCGGCATGCCCGGTCCCTGATCGTCGATAATGAGATCCAAACGGTCCTCCGAGGGTTCGATTGCTAGCTTGATTTCTGCGCCCGTTGGCGACGCGTCGCTGGCATTGTTGATCAAGCCATAGATGGCCTGTTCCAATAGGTCTGCATCTACCCAAAGCGCCTGATCTCGTTGCCAGCCGACGTGTGTGATGCGCAGGCGCTTTGCTTCTAGTTTAGGCCTGAGAACCGCCAAGGCTCCCTCCACTACGCTTGTCAGGCTGACCTGTGTTTTGTGCGGCTTCAACGGGTGCAGATAAGACAACAACGACTTAATCCAACGCTCCAGGCGATCCACGGTGTCGATGATCTCTGATCTCGCCTCGCGCAGATCTTCCGGCTCGTCGACGTCATCCATGACTTGGGCGGTCGCGCGTATGCAGGCCAGCGGGTTGCGTATGTTATGCGCCACCACCGGCACCAGCGCGCCGAGCGCCGCCTGTTTCTCGCTCTCGATCAGCGCGTCGCGGCTTGCGGCGAGATCGCGTGCCATGTCGTTGATCGAATGCGCGAGCTTTGAGACCTCCTCGACCCCCTGCGTGGGGATGCGGTGGTCGAGATGTCCCTGGCTGATCTCCTGCGCGCCCGAGAC
>JAPSGG010000048.1 GCA_031177845.1 Chromatiales bacterium | reverse complement strand
GCCGCCCGTGACCACGACGTCGATGGCGCAGGATTACCGGGCGAGGATCATGGCAGCGGTGCCCGCGGACAGCGACTTCGAGCCGCTGATGACCCTTTATCTGACGGAGACCACGCCCCCGCAGGAGATCGCCCGCGCGCGCGACAGTGGAATCATCCGTGGCGTGAAGCTCTATCCAGCCGGTGCCACTACTCACTCGGAGGCCGGTGTCAGAGATCTCAAGAAGGTTTACCCGGTGCTGGAGGCCATGCAGTCGCATGGCCTGGTGCTACAGGCGCACGGCGAAGTAGCGGATCCGGATATTGATATCTTCGATCGCGAGCAAGTGTTCATCGATCGCGTATTGAGCCCGCTGCACGAACGCCATCCGGCGCTGAAGATCGTGCTTGAGCACATCACGACGGCACACGCGGTGGACTTCGTGTTATCCGCGGGTCCGCTGGTTGCCGCGACGATCACGCCGCAGCACCTGCTCTACAATCGGAATGCGCTCTTCGCTGGCGGCCTGCGCCCGCACCATTACTGCCTGCCGGTGCTCAAGCGCGAATCCGATCGACGGGCGCTGATCGGAGCCGCGACCGGTGGAAACCCCAAGTTCTTTCTGGGCACTGATAGCGCCCCGCACCCGAAGGCGGCTAAGGAATCTGCCTGCGGCTGCGCGGGGATCTTCAGCGCGCACGCCGCCATCGAACTCTACGCCGAGGCATTCGAAGCCGCGGATGCGCTGGATCGATTGGAGGCATTCGCGAGCCGCCACGGCGCCGCATTTTACTGCCTGCCGGTGAACACCGAGTCGATCACACTGGTGCGCGAGGACTGGCCCGTGCCGGCGGAATATCCGTTAGGGGAAGGCATTGTAGTGCCGCTGCGTGCGGGCCAGACGGTGCGCTGGAAGCTAGCAGAGGGCTAGACAGGATGTGGCCGATGGATTGTCGACCGACAATCTGGCGGCTGATCGGGAAAATGACAGCAGCATCCCGTTGGCGCTGAATGTTGGCTGAGCCGTACCGACGCTCTCTTCCTTCGCATTGCCGGGCGCGTTCGGGTAAGCTTCTCTGCTATGAGCGAGGAGTCGGAATTCATCCCTCTCGGCAAGCGGTTCCGAGGCTTTCTGCCCGTAGTGGTCGATGTCGAATGCGGCGGGTTCAATCCCCAAACCGATGCCCTGCTGGAGATCGCCGCGGTGCTACTGCGCTCCGACGTCGACGGATTCCTGCATCCTGCCAGCACCGTCCACATGCATGTTCAACCCTTCGAGGGCGCCAACCTGGAGCCTGCCTCGCTGGAGGTGAACGGCATCGACCCCTGGCATCCGTTGCGCATTGCGGTGCCAGAGAAAGACGCCCTACAGCGGCTGTTCAAGGAGGTACGCCAAGCGCTGCGCGAGAATCACTGTCAACGAGCGATCCTGGTCGGTCATAACGCCTGTTTCGATCTGAATTTCCTAAACGCCGCGATCGCACGCACCGGGATGAAGAACAATCCCTTTCACCCCTTCAGCAGCCTGGATACGGTCACACTGGGCGCGGTCGCTTACGGCCAGACGGTGCTGGCCCGCATCGTGCAGGCGGCGAACATCCCCTGGGACAAGAGCGAGGCGCACTCGGCCGTCTACGATGCGGAGAAGACCGCCGAACTATTCTGTAAGGTGGTCAACCGCTGGCGGATGATGGACATGCGGGAAGTCAGCGAGGGAACGGGTTAAAGCGACACGCGGCAGGAGGCGACGCCGTTGCACAAATTTAGATGTGGCGCGCGTGTGCCGTATGGTTGAGCCTCAAACGGCACAGCGGTCAGGCATACCTAAGTACGTCATGCGGTTTAACGCGGCGCAGCGGATGAGCTGATCTGGCCAGACCGTGACAGCGAAGCGCGCGAGCAGCGCGATGGTTTCTCGCGCAAGCTCCGCATGTTCCTCGTCCAAATGTTCCCAACACACCGGTGAGGCGCACCACTACATCATGCCGCGAGTGCGCGACTCGCGGTATAGAACTAGGCACTTGATCATTAGGCCTGGAGAAATATGTGAAGCGATATAAAAGTCGTCTACCACTGGTGAATCGGTCTACACCCAAGACCCAAGGCCCCGATTCGGGGCCTCTTAGTCCTTGCGATGATCGCGGCGAAGCCTGCCCTCGACTCCGAGTCCTATGGCATCGCGCCTACCTGCAGAGCGTGTGTCGGAGCCATTTTTTGGTCGCAGTCGATCGCGACAGGGACCTCGCTCCCACGCGGGGAGCATCTCAAGCGCCGCTGCCGGCCTTTGAGGCCTGGCGGTTTGCGGTCGCCTCTTTCACCATCCTCTGCAGGTCGCCCTTCTCGAACAGCTCCAGCGTGATGTCGCAGCCGCCTATTAGCTCGCCGTTGATATAGATCTGCGGGAAGGTCGGCCAATTGGCAAAACGCGGCAGGTTTTGGAAGATCTCCGGATCGGCCAGCACGTTGACATACGCGAACTCCGCGCCGCAACGCTTTAGGGCCTCGGCGGCGCGGCTCGAAAAACCGCACTGAGGCAACTGTGGCGTCCCTTTCATGAAGATGATGACGGGGTTCTTCTCCACCTGCTCTCTGATACGGTCTAGTGCATCCATTGAGTTACCTCGTGTCGAAGGTTAACGCGGGCCGCTAGTTTATCCGGTTTACCGTTTCGCATAAACGCCTGGGTCTGATTCCGCAATCGCGTGGGACGGCGTGCAGATGGCCTTTGAATGGCGCGTAGAACGCGGGCAGTGATGCTATGCAGCGTCGACGTTGCGTTGCAACCATAACTCCAACAACGCCAAATGCCACAGCTTGCTCCCCTTGAGCGGCGTCATATGCGCCTCGGGGTTGGCGAGCAACCGATCCACGTAGGCCTGCTGCAACAGGCCGCGCTCGCGGCTGGCTTGCGAGGTAAGCGTATCCACCATCATGCGCAGAAAATCGCCGCGCACGTACTTCAGTGCCGGCACCGGAAAATAGCCTTTGGGGCGGTCTATCACCGCGTCCGGCAGCAGGCCACGCGCGAGCCGCTTGAGCGGATACTTACCACCGTCGCCCACCTTGAATTCGGGCGGTATCTGCATGGCCAGCTCCACCAGCTCGTGATCCAGAAAAGGCACCCGCGCCTCCAGGCCCCAAGCCATGGTCATGTTATCCACGCGCTTGACCGGATCGTCCACGATCAGCATGGTCACGTCCATGTGCAGCACCCTATCGAGAAAAGTATCGGCCGGCGCTTCCTTCAATAATCGTCCAATGAGCTCCGAAGTGAAATCCTCGCTGACATACTCGGGTGCGACCGTCTCGGCAAACTCGGCATGGCTGCGATCGAAGTAGTGCTTGCGAAAGCGCGTGAGATCGGGGCCCGCCTCGGCGCCCATCAGCGGATACCAGAAATAGCCGCCGAACACCTCATCGGCCCCCTGCCCCGTCTGCACCACCTTCACATCGCGGCGCACCTGCTCGGCCAGCAGATAGAAGGCCACGGCATCCTGTCCCACCATCGGCTCGGCCATGTTATCCACCGCCTCTGGTAGTCGCTCCAGCAGTTCGCGATTCGGCACATGGAACTTGTGATGCTCGGTTCTAAAACGCGCCGCGACCAGATCGGAGTACTCGAACTCGCTGCCCTTTTCCTCCGGCTGATCCTCAAATCCTACGGTGTACGTTTTAATGCCCTCGACCCCAGAGGTTGCCAGCGCGCCGACCAGCAGGCTCGAATCCAAACCGCCGGATAGCAGCACGCCGACCGGCACGTCCGAGGCGCCGATGCGCCGCTCGACCGCCTTGCACAACGCCGCGCGGGTCAGCTCCACCCAATCGGCTTCGGTGCGAGGTTCAGCGCCCCGCCGCGCCTCCAATGTCCAGTAACGACTAAGTCGCTGCCGACCTCGGCTGTCTATCGTCAGGGTATGCGCCGGGACGAGCTTGCGGATGCCCGCGAGTAAAGTGCGCGGCGCTGGCACCACCGCGTGCAAGGTCAGGTGATGGTGTAACGCTACCGGATCGATGCGGGTATCCACGTCGCCCGCCGCCACCAACGCCTGCGTATTGGAGGCGAAGCGCAGGCAATCATTACTGATGCCGTAATACAGCGGCTTGATGCCGAACCGGTCGCGCGCGAGAAATAGGCTTTGCGCACGCATGTCCCACAGTCCGAAGGCAAACATGCCAAGGAAACGCTCGACGCACGCCTCGCCCCAGGCATGATATGCTTTGATGATAACCTCGGTGTCGCCCGTCGAGAAAAACCGGTACCCGCGCCCTCTGAGCTCCGCGCGCAGTTCCTGATAGTTATAGATGATGCCGTTGAAAACCAGCGCGAGATTCAGATCCCCATCCACCATGGGCTGGTGCGCGTGCGCGGAGAGGTCGATGACCGACAGCCGCCGGTGCCCGAACGCCAGCGGGCCGTCCGTATAGATTGCTTCGTGATCGGGCCCACGGCGTTTGAGTTTCGGCAGCATAGCGCGTACGGCATCTTCGCTCGCCACGCCGCCGTCCAGGCGCAATTCACCGCAGACTCCACACATGGGCTTGAAAGATTTCTATAGCGTTGGAAGAGGAGAAGCGCGAGCGGTGAATGATGCCGCTGCGCCAGCCTTACGTAAAGAACTTAGTGGCTACCGGCGGGAGTGTGCCGGGGGACATCATGGCGCAATGTCCAATCAGCCAGCCTGCCCGAGACTATCCGACGAATGGGGAGCCGCCTCACGTCGTAGACAGGCGAGTTGCCTTAATCAACGAGTTCCAGCCGTTCGTCCAGGCGGTCGATACGCCGCGAAAGCGACGCATACTGCTCTTCTAAATGGCCGAGCCGGGTCTTGACCTCCTGCATGTCTTCGCGCAGGCCGTCCACCGCGGTACGAACGTGCCGCAGATGCTCCAGGATGAGGTTTTCGATATCGGCCATGCGGCTAGCGTAGCAAGGGCACCGAGTCATTCAATGCGACTGCTTCCCCCATCCACCGCCGCCCGCGGTCTCGATGACCAGCCGGTCACCGGGGCGCGCCTCTCGCTCGACCTTGCCCGACAGGATCTCATTGTTCAAGCGATTGACGCCAGACTGCCCCGCGCTGCCGCCGGCCAATCCCCACGGCCGGTGCGTACGCCGCTCGGTCAGCAGGGTAAAAAGAATCGGACGCAGGAATTCGTACTCGCGGATCAGGCCGTCGCCCCCGGCGTGACGCCCCTCGCCTCCAGATCCCCGCCTGATCGCATACCGCCGCACGCGCACTGGATAGCGCATCTCCAGCACCTCGATGGGCGTATTGCGGGTGTTGGTCATGTGGGTTTGAACCGCACTCAGGCCCGCAGCTCGGGGCCCTGCGCCCATACCGCCGCCTATGGTCTCGTAGTAACCCCAAGGCGCTTCGCCCGATTCTCCCATCGCGAGATTGTTCATGCTGCCGTGACTGGCGGCCGGGATCCGCTCCGGGATCGCCTTGCTCAACGCACCCAGTACGACATCGACGATCCGTGTGCTCGTCTCGACATTACCCGCGGCGACGGCGGCCGGGCGCTGTGCATTCAGCAGAGAACCGAACGGGGCCGACAAGCGGATCGGGCGGAAGCTGCCCGCGCAGGCCGGTGTGTGCGCCGGCATGAGGCAGCGAAACACGTACAACACTGCTGCCGCGGTGACCGGCAGTGGACAATTGATATTGCCTTCGACCTGCAGCGAGGTGCCGGTAAAATCCACATCGATGCGGTTTGCGTTGACCGTGGCGGTCGCGCGGATCGGGATATCGCGATTCCCCAGGCCGTCATCATCCATATAATCGGTGAACTCGTAGCGGCCGTGCGGGATGTCGTTCAGTGCGGTGCGGGCGAGGCGCTCAGCGTAGTCATTGAGTTCCGCCAACGCGGCCAGATACCGGTCCACGCCCAGGCTTGCAATCAGCGGCGCGAGGCGCTTGAGCCCCCTGCGGTTGGCGGCGATCTGGGCCGCGAAGTCGCCTTCGGCATCGCGCGGATTACGGGTACTGCGCGTGAAACCGGCGAGTAGTGCGGTATCGACCTCATCGGCGCGCATGATGTGTTGAGGCGGAATGATGTGGCCCTCTTCCTCCAGACTGCGGGAGATCGGCATGGAGCCCGGCGAGTTGGCGCCGATATCGGCGTGATGCGCGCGGTTGGCGACGAAGCCTACCCGTTCGCGCTGGCTGTACACAGGCGCGATCAGCGTCACGTCCGGCAGATGCGTGCCGCCAAGAAAAGGATCATTCAGTGCAATCATGTCCCCCGGCCGCCAGTCGATATTCTTGACGATGTCGCGCATCGCGTAAGCCATGCTGCCAAGATGCACCGGGATATGCGCGGCTTGGGCGCAGAGCTCGCCATGGGGATCGAACACCGCGCAAGAGAAGTCCAGCCGATCGCGGATGTTCGGCGAGAACGCCGCGCGTTGCAGTTGCGCGCCCATCTCCTCGCATGCCGCATCCATGCGGCCGGCAAACAGGCTGAGCTCGATGGCGTCCATACGTGCACAGTATAGTGGGCGGCCTGTGATTAGCCACCGCTAAGTCCTCTACAACCGAACCCTGGGATCAACTGACGGAGATCATTGCTCTAGGTCGTCCGTCCGGCGCATGGCCAATACCACCGCCGCGTTGATGCCAAGCAACCTTGTGGTTCTGCCGCCAACATCGGGATGTTATTTGCCTTGTCCATCGTCATTGATCTTCGTGATCGTCTGTTGACCAAAGTCGAGGACGAATACGGGACCACCTGGATCATCCTCCATGCTCACCCTGCCACCGTGCGCGGTCATTCCCGGCACCCGGCGCCGACTCTTGTTGTTGCCGCTATTGCCGCTCGCGATCTGACTTGGCGCCCTTGGTCTGGGATACTTGGAGAACTGATTTCGATTCGGGCCAGCGGATCTGTCTTTGGAGCCGGACTGGGACTGCCGCCCAAGATCGTGCTCGTGGGCGCCATTCCCGCGATCGCCATGATCGTCATGCTGCTCAAAGGGGCACCGCTCTTTCCTCACTTGGCAGTGACTCTGGGCGCGCCGACCGTAGCCACCTTGGGAAACGTCGGTCTGCGACTGTTCCATCCGGCAGACGCGAGTTGATGGTGCTGGTCTGGCACTTCGGTAGCGTCGCCTTGCTCACCGCGCTTGCTGCATGCCTGGGGCAACATGTTCATAATTGGTGAAAGATATTGCCTCTCTCGCGATAAGGATAGAGCACTGGTGCGAAGGCGGCATCGATTAAGTCCGTTCGTGCCCTCTCCCCGTAAACCTAAGGGGCAGAGGCTCCCTAGGTAAAAAGGGGCCAATCCACACTTAAGAGCCCAAAAGATCCAGTCTTAGTTTGCGATTCCGCTGAACCAGTACGCCACTGCCGCTCTGCTCGGCTGTGGATACCAGCGCATGGTGCCTTCAAGTTCGCCGTCGCGTACGACGCCGTCCCATACCATGCGGCCATCGGTGGGACTCGTCGTCTCGGCCTTAAAGCGAATCGCACCGTTATCATAGGACGTAGTGTACCGGCTAGGGCCGAAATGCCATGGATCGCAAGCGACCGCATGGAATCTGCCGTTCTTGAACGTGAAGGTATCGTCGTAGGTGTCCCCGCGATCCCGCTGGGTGCCTTCGCTAAGCTGACCCACGTAGATCTCGCCGTCGAGCGACGAGGTGGAATGGTCCGTTACGATATCGGATTTTACGGTGCCCACGAGCGCGAATAGCTCCTCTTGTTCGGCCTTCGGGACCTTGAATTGATCGAGAATCGTCTGGAAGTCCGCGGCCATGGCTGCCCATTCTTGTTCCGTGATGTTGAGATGGGCGTGGGCCGCCTCCATCGACCGGCCTGTGTAGACCTGCGGACCGCCAGTCGCCTGAACCATGAACGACGTCACGTGGTATTTTAGTCCCGGCGTAGGTACCCGTTTACGAGCCTCATTGATTGCCGGATTGGCGTTCAAGGTCTCATTCACGAGCAACCGTTCGATGAATGCATCGACTACGGTCGCGATCGCATACGCTCCGCCCAATCGCTCATAGAGCGACGTCGTTCGCCCTTCAGCGCCTGCGGGACCAGTCCAAAGCAAGACTCCCAGCGCCAACGGGACAACAACAGATTCGCTTATA
>JAPSGG010000303.1 GCA_031177845.1 Chromatiales bacterium | reverse complement strand
CATTACCATGCCGAAGGGCTCGGTCCAGTCGATGGGAAACAGCAGGGCGTAGGCATTGCCTATGAATTCGCCCTTTTCGCCTTCTCCTATCTCGCCGATAAACTCGGCGCCAGGCGTATTCAGCAGTGATTTTATGTCCCGACTAAAGTAATTCCGGTCCGCGTCATCCACGTTGGCCGCGATGCGTAGCTTCATGCCGGAGCGCCTGGCGATCTCGATCGCCCGATCGACGCGCTTCACAAGTGCGATGCGCCCGACAAAGGCGGGGCAATCCTCCGCGTGTTGGTGGAAGGCATATAGGGACTCTGGCAGGCCATGATGGACAGTTGCACGCCAGTTGAGGTTGGGCAATGGGGTACGCTGGGCATTGGAGATTGAGAGGAGCGGCATGTCGGAATATTCCGTATGTAGGGAAGCATGATCCGGGACATCCAGGGCGCCGTGGACGGTCGTGACATGGAGAAGCGGGTACCGCATGAGCAAGGGGAACTGCAGGCAGTCGGTATGAAAGTGGATGATGTCGAACTCCTGTGCCTGCGTCCACGCGCGCGCTAGCATGACTATCTGATGCACTAGGGGTCTGCGTCCTGCTGAGCGAGCCTCAGTGAAGCTGAACTGCACGTCACCAGCCGCGCGCGCGTGATCGAATCGCCGCTCACAAACGAGGTCACTTCATGTCTGCGCTCGACGAGTTCTTCGGTCAGATAAGACACAATCCGTTCGGTGCTGCCGTACGTCTTAGGCGGTACACTCTCGGTGAGTGGGGCGACCTGCGCAATCTTCATGTTAGCCGTATCCTGTATCACGTCATGCGTGATATGAACTGAGCAGTGCGACGCCGACCCGTACTTGCCATCTAGAGGACACGTGTTGCAGCAATATGGCAACTCTGTCCGAAACACGCGCAAGAATCGCGCCTGCACAGGTAGTTAACTCACATGAATCAAGGCCACGAGGCGTAGTAGGAACGCGGAGCAATGGAGGGAACAGATAGGGACTAGGAGATAGGGAGTGCGAATTAAACTAGGTACCGCGAGGTCTCCCTCCTATACCTTACGCATCATCCATGCGGCAACGGTAATTTATACAAGGATGGTGGAAAATTTTGACAAGCCGCTGTTGCGCAGGTGTATCAGCCTCCCGCCCGCACCCGTATGTCTGGATGTCTGCGCTCGGTAGACCGCGCTTTATCGCCACTCCACCTCTTGCAATAGCAGACTCAGTACCACTTCGTCGTCTTCTCGATTTTCGACCTTCACGGGCAGGTAGTTGAGTCTAGGCGCATACCAAGTGGTGTAGGTCGTATGTGCCTCGTCGTCCTTGCGGCGCTCCAGTTTAATGGCCTCAAACTCCCCTAGCGGGGTCTCGATAGTTTCCGTTCCCAGGTTAGTAAACGTGTAAAGCTTTAGGTCGCCGCGTGAGATTACCGGGTGGGTGATCTTCTGTTCGCCGCTTGCCGCATTCTGCATGAGGGCGAGCTGCAGTGAGGAATTGTCCAGCGCGCCCTGCGGGATCTTCAGGGTCTTGCGCTCGCCGCGGTAATTCACCCGCGCAATGTTGCGTTCCCAGTCGTAGACGTAATGCTCGTTGCGGTTCTTATCGCTGCCCTTGTGAGTATAGCGATACTCCAGCGGGATCACCTTCCCATCCACCTGTTCGAGTACGCTGTGCTCGTAGATCCGGTGATCGCCGAAAAACCAGGACGCAATCCCGACGGGTTCGGCTTCGGAGCGATAGTGGATCTTTCCCGGTCCGCGTTCCAGAGTGATCGTCGTACTAACCACGTTAAGCCCGGCCTTCTTGAGGTTATAGAGCGCCTTGAAATCCGGGATGTGGTCGTCGGCAGCCGTGAGTATTGCGGAAGCACACGTGATTACGAATGCCATGACGCTGCAGGTCAGCGTCCTCATTGGTGCTTTTCATCGAGCAGAAAAGGCTCGGTGAGCAATTTGCCATTCAGATACGCCCTGCTGTCCTTGAGCCATAATCGTCCCTCGCAGAACCAGCGCACGGCCAGTGGATAGATGATGTGTTCGCGCCGCAAGACACGCGCCGCCAACCGATCAGAATCGTCGTCCGGCTCGACTTTGACTCTGGCCTGGATCACGACGGGCCCTGCATCGAGATCGTTGGTCACGAAGTGCACGCTGCAGCCGTGATACGCAACACCGGCCGCGAGCGCGCGCCGGTGCGTATCCAAGCCGCGGAACTCGGGCAGCAGTGAAGGGTGGATGTTGAGCATGCGCCCCATATGGCGGTCGATGAAATCAGGGGTGAGAATACGCATGAAGCCGGCCATGGCGATCAGTCCAGGCTGGTAGACTGCGATGCGATTCATGAGTTCGCGGTCGAAGCATGTGCGATCGGCGAAGGCCTTATGATCGATGACTTCGGCGGTGATGCTAGCGCGACGCGCGCGTTCCAGGGCAAACGCATCGGGACGATTACTGATGACGGCCTCGATCCTGCCACCAAGCTCGCCGCGCCGCTCAGCATCAATCAGAGATTGGAGATTGCTGCCGCGCCCGGAAACCAATACGACGATGGGTAAGGGAGTGTCGACCTTTCCAATCATCGGCGGCCATGAAGCGCAAAATTCCCTCCAGATCCCTGCTTGCTAAAATCCCCCCTCGTCCCCCTTTGCAAAGGGGAGAAATGGACGAATTTAGCGGGGTCCTCTGTCAAGCGGGAGACCGGCACTCAAAAGCTATCTGTAAACCACGCGTGGCTCACCCTCCGTCGCGCGGATAAAGCCGATATCCCAAGCCTCGATGCCTGATTTTCCGCAGTGATCGATGAGCACGTCTCTCGCGCGCGCGGGCACGATGGCCACCATGCCGATCCCGCAGTTGAAGGTGCGCAGCATCTCCTGCTCGGCAATGCTCCCCTGCGCTTGAAGCCACTCGAAGATCTCCGACCGTGGCCAAGCGTGTGTGTCGATCACTGCCTCGCAGCCATTGGGCAACACGCGCGGCACGTTCTCCGTCAGCCCGCCGCCGGTGATGTGGGCGAGCGCGTGGATCGTCCGATTGCGCAACGGCGGCAGCAAGGCTTGCACGTAGATGCGTGTCGGCGCTAGCAGCACGTCGCCCAGCGTCGTCCTGCCCATCGGTTGCGTCAGTGGCACGTTCCGGTCGGCCACGATCTTGCGGATCAGCGAATAACCATTGGAATGAGGTCCGGAGGAGGCCAGCCCAATGAGCAGGTCGCTCATCTGGACCTTCGCACCATCCAATAGGTCTTCCTTTTCGACCACGCCCACGCAAAAGCCCGCCAAGTCATAATCGCCCTTCGCATACACGCCGGGCATCTCGGCGGTCTCGCCGCCGAGGTGATCGCCGGCATTGCGGAAGGCTGTCGGCAGGCC
>JAPSGG010000047.1 GCA_031177845.1 Chromatiales bacterium | reverse complement strand
AGGTGAAGATCTCGCCCCCTTTGAGCAGCGCGCCGATCTCGTCGGCCAGTCGATAGTAGTAATCTTTCATGCGCAGCTTGATTTAACCGCACAGGCGCAGAGAGTGCAAAGGCACGGAAGGGCAGGTCTGATCACTAATCTCCCTCGCCTCAGTAAACGGAGGAGAGGGAACATCTAGGAGTTGGGTTGTATATGATTTGTCGGTCAGGTTGCCGAAGGCTACTTGACTGATTACCGCGCGGTCACATAGTTCGCAAGACGGTCTACAGCCTCGCACCTGTTGCCCTTACGCCCCACGTAAGACCCTACGGCCGGAGATCTTGCGGGTCCAGGAACGATCGCGATGGCGAATCCTCCTCGGTCTCCGGCTCAGCTTGCTGGGCGCGTGCCTCCGGCTTCGCCTCATCTTTACGGCCAGGATGCGATTCGGCGGTGCGCTGTCCGTCGTTCGATTCATTGAGCAGAGACTGGCAAGCGGCATTTTTGCCGGTACCGGTCTCGATCAATGGGATCAGCGCCGCGAAAGGTGTCGCAACCAGCCCCAGCACCACAGAGGCCGCGACCCGCTCTGCGAGTTCGGATTCTGGATAGAAGGCTAAATCGCCAAAACGGCCCCCGATGCGTATGGGCGTGCCCACCGCGAACAGGCTAAAATCCTTTGGTTGCGGCGCTATTACTAAACGGACACGTTCCTCGTCCAGATTGATGGTGCCGTCGCCGATAAACTTGGTATCCGTCGTATCGATCACAAAGGACTTCACGTCCACCTGGCCTTCCTTTGCCTTGAGGTCTGTAAAGGCGCAGCGAATCGGGACCGCCTCCTCGTCGCCTAGCAGGTCGCCGATCGCCTGCAACGCGTCAATCCCGGCGAGTTCAAGCAAGAGACTGTCAATCCGGCCGCCCGCCATGATCAGCGACAATCGTCCGTCGAGTGTTGCCATGAGCTCAGCTACCGAGTCGCCGGTGGCCTTCAGATTGGCGCGCCCGCCAATGTTGCCGACGCTCTTCTCGGCAAATTCGAACCGACGCAGCACTCGCTTCAGATTCAGGTGACTTACTTGAGTTTCAATTTCGGCTTGTACGGGCCGGGCACTCGCATCAAGCACAACCCGAGACCTAATATCCCCACCGCCGATGCCCAGGTTGAGTGGCTTCAGATTCAGCCGGCCATTTCTGAGCGTTGCTTGCAGACGAAGATCGTCGATAGGCAGAATCGTCTCGATCCGTTTGCCCTTAAAGTTCAATCGCGCGTCCAGATCTCGAAGGCTTTCCAAGTGGAAGGGCTCTTTCGGCAGTACCCTCACGCTCTTGTCCTCGGCCTTGGCTTCGCGCTGTTGCTGGCCTGACTCCGTTTCTCCAGGTCCGGTATCCGGCGCCGCCCCGATCAGCCCGGCAAAGTCATCGAGGTCCAGCCGGCGTGACACAAGATCCGCCACGATCATTGGTCGGGGTTCTCTAAGGGTAGTGATTTCAATGTGCCCCGCCATATCGCTATCGCCGACCCCGCCGTCCAAGTCTAGGAGCCGCCAGACATCTCCTTGGCGCGATACCTGCCCTTCAATTCTGTAAGGGGGCAGGTCCGGCAGGGGGACGCCTGCGAGCTTATTAAGTTGGTTTGGATTCGGACCTTTGACCGATATATTGATATCCATCCCCTTAAGATTGAGCGGCTGAGTGATGTCGCCTTCGAGACTCGCCTGTGTGTTGGCAACTTTGGCCTCCACTTGGATCGGGTAGGGCTGCTTCTCCTCCAGCAGCCTCAACAGTGAGCCAGCGTTGGCATCCAGGCTGAAAGGCTCGCCCTGATAACGCCCGCGGCCGTGCACGTTAATCGGTTCGTTGCCATTCGAGGTCGTCGTAGTGGCAATCTTCGCCTGGATGTCCGTATCGCTGTCCAGGTCCCGATAGCTGAATCTTGTATCCTCGATCATGAGGCTGTGAATAAAGGTGAGCGGTGTCTGCTCTGCAGCCGCGGCGATCTGCTGCTTATTCGCGCCGACAATCGAGATCTTCGCATGCCCGCTAAGGATGCCGAAGGTCGCCTCGAGATCAAACGGTTCCACGATCTCTTGGATGTCGACATGCTGGATCCGGGTTGTCAGGGTACCGCGCATAGGGGCCGAGCTGTCGAGGGAGAGCATTCCCTCAACCGTGCCGCCGCCCAGACCTAATGTGAACGGATCGACAGTCAGGTGTCCACCATGTAAGGCGATGTCGAAGCCAACATGACCTAAGGGCAGCTTCTGGGCGATAATCTCCTTGCCCTCGAAGCTGATTTCAGCATTGAGTTGTTGCAGTGCTGTGAGATCGAAGGGTGCGTCAGCGGATTTGCCCGCTTGTTGTGCGTTAGCCTCCTGTTGCTTGGCTTTTGCTCGATCCGATTTCTCAAGGAAGGTCATGAAGTCGTTATACTTCAGTCTGCGCGAGACAAGAGCGGCCCTGACAAACGGCCGTTCTCCTTCGGTGTTGACCTCAATGTCGCCTCTCAAGTCGCTTTCACCGACGCGGCCTTGAAAGCCATCGACTTCCCATTTGGCTGCCTCACGCCGCACGCGGCCTTCGATGTGATAAGGCGAAATGTTCGGCAGCGGTTTGCCGAGCGCAGCCGATAGTTGATCCGTACCCGAACCGCTCACTGACAGTGCGAGATCGAGGTCTCTAGAGGCCAGCGGCTGCCTGAGCGCACCATTGACTCGAACCTGGGTACCCAGCCCGCTGGCTCTGAGTTTGACGGCGTAGGGCTTGTTCGTCCTGACATCGGCGAGTTCCAGCAAGGGATCAATCCGCAAGGCAAGTTCGAAGGGCTCCCCCCGCCAGCGACCGTCGCCCCGAATCTGAAGTGTCCGTCGACCGTTCATCGTCGCCGAATCCGCGACAATATCGAGTCGCGTGCCGCTCCCAAGAGCGTCGTACGAGAAACGGCTGTCCTCCACAACTAGGCTGTTGATTACTGACAGCGCGCCAGCGCCCGCGCCTTCCTTCATCTGCGTCGCGCTTGCACCAGTCACCGATACTTTGACGTGCCCATCCAATATTCCGTCAAGGCGCCGTTTAGCAGTGACAAGATCCCTCAGCTTGCCCAGATCTACCTGATTGATGTTGCTCTGGAGAAAGGCCTCAAACGGCTGTGAGCGGGCGTCGAGCACCGCTTGGACCTGCATGCGGCCACCGCCGACATCCAGGCTCACTGGGTCAACACGTAGCCGGCCTTCTTTGAGCTCGATCGTAACTTGGAGATCGCGAAGCGTAAGTGCCGGGGTCAAAATCTCATCACCGCGGACGTTAACGACTGCGTCCATGCTCTTAAGAGGGCTTAGATCGAGCGGCTTAGACTGCCTTTGTTCCTTAGAGGGCGGCACCAGTCGCACGAAGTCATCATAGTGCACCAGATTGGACGTCAAATCCGCCTTCACCAACGGGCGTTTGCCGCCTGTCGCGATCGTCACTTCGCCTTTCAGATTGCTCTTGCCAACCCTCGCCTGGAAGTTCTGTAAATGCCAGTCCTCGTCCGCGCGAACCACATGGCCCTCGATGGAATAAGCTGGCAGCTTGGGGGCAGCCCCGGGAAAGAAAGGCGCCAGCACTGATAAGTCGGGACCCTCTAGCGATGCGCTTAGATTCACGCCCTGCATTTGTATGGGCTTTCTTAACACACCTTCGATGCTCGCGCGGGTGTCGCCGACTTTGAGCCTGAGGTCGACGGGATAGGGGATATTCGCAGACTGGAGTTTCTCAAATGAGCCCGCCCGCAGCGCCATCCGCCAGGGTTGTGCCTCGAGCTGCCCATCGCCATCGAGCGTGACTTGTCCGCCTTTTCCCCTTGTAGAGCCGTGGATGCTCGTAATGCCGAGCGTCACATCGGTACTGGTCGCATGATCGACGTACTTGACCCAGCCGCCTTCAACAATTAGACGGCTGACAACCGGAAACTCGCTGCGTTCCTCGGGGGCGGCAGTCTCGACCGCCTTTTCGGCTACCGGTTCCGACCTGAGCTCCCAGTTGGGCTTCCCCTGCGCTGATTTCTCGAGGCGAATGATAGGCTCGACGATCCGCAGCTCCGGAATAACGATGCGCCCTTGCATCAGTTGAAGAAGATCAAGGCGTATGTCAAACAGCCCGACTTTAACCATCTGAGGATCTTTGCTCCAGGGTGCATTTTCGAACTGGACCTTCGTCGCTCGAATACGCGGCTTGAGCGAAAGGTCGACATCCAGGTCGCCGGCGATTGCAAATTGCCGGCCTGTCTGCTCGCTGATCGCGCGTTCCGCATAGCCTTTGACCCAGTTCCAGTCGATCAAGAGCATCAGCAGGACCAGCGCCAAAATGACCGCGGCGAGCCCGACAGCGGCCCATTTAACAAGCTTGATTGCCATCGCCATCAAAGGTTAGCGCGGGGCTCATCTGAGGGTCTGAAATATTCATTTTGCCGGTTGAGCGTGCGCGCTGGGCACGACGCGAGCGCCATGCTGGCGCGCCACCACCTGAGTGATCTTTGCGCCGAAGAACAGGATCAGCGAGGCATAGTAGATCCAGACCATCAGTACCACGGCAGAGCCCGCGGCGCCGTAGGTAGACCCGACGCTGGCCTGTCCTAGGTAAAGACCGATGAGAAATTTGCCGATGGTGAAGAGGAGGGCGGTGATCAATGCGCCGAACCACGTATCGCGCCAATCGATTTCCGCATCCGGCAGGATCTTGAAGATCATCGCGATCAGCACGGTGATAAGACCTAATGATACGATCACGTTCAAGGCCCACCATACCAGCGGCGCCCCTGGCAGCACCGTATTCAGATAATCCTGAAGACCAGCCAATAGCGCACTGATGACCAGCGAGATCAGTAGCAGGAAGGCGACGGTGACCACGAGACCCAGCGACAGCAGGCGTTGCCTTATAAAACCCCAGATCGCACTGCTGTTCGGCGCGGCCTGTACATGCCAGATGCGGTTGAGCGAGGCCTGCAGCTGCGCGAAGACTGTGGTTGCGCCCAGTAGCGTGATGACAAGCCCCGTAATCACGGCGATCAAGCCACGCCGGGGCTGATCGGAATTGGCGATTACGGTCTCGATAAACTGCGCACTGCTGCGCCCGACCAGTGCGCCGATCTGACCCACGATCTGGCCGCGCACCACGTCATCGCCGAGAAATAGCCCTGCGATCGCAATGACGACCACCAGCAGCGGAGCGATGGAAAGGAGCGTGTAATAGGACAGGGCTCCCGCGAGATCAAAAGGCTGATCGCCCAGGAATTCCTGCACCGTACGTGAGATGGCATTGATGAGCGAGCGGGGCGACGTCATGCATAGTGGCTAGCAAGGATGGTGCCGCTGCGTGGCATGCGACTCTTCACCATAGAGCGCACACTGCTCACCTCTGTGGTCTCTGTGCGCTCTGTGGTTAATCACACCCCACTGAACACGTCCACGTTCTTGAACACGCAGGCGGGGCTGGCATGGCCTACCTGCATCACCTGATTCGGCTCCCCCTTACCGCAGGTCAGCACACCCATCACCCGGAATGTGCTCTCGTCGCCCACATGGGCGAGGCTGTGCCAGAAGGTCTCCGAGATGCCGCGGTAGTTCGGGTCCCTGACTACGCCCTTGAGTTCGCCGTCTTCGATAATGCGGCCCCACTCGCAGCCAAACTGAAACTTGGTGCGGCTATCGTCGATCGACCACGAGCGATTCGTATCCATCAATACGCCCCGTTCAACCGACGCGATCAATTCCGAGAGGCTGCAATCCCCCGGCTCCAGATTAATGTTCGCCATGCGATCCACCGGCGGCCGGTTCCAGCCGCTGGCGCGCGCGCTGGCCACGCCCGGCAGTCCGGAGCGCGCCTGCGAGCTGGCCCCACCCAATGGACGCACAAGAATGCCATCGCGGATCAGATACTCGCGCGCAGCAGGCCAGCCCTCGTCGTCGAAGCCATAGCTCGCAAGCTGATGCGGGCGGGTGGGATCGAAGGTGACGTTGAGCAGCTTTGAGCCGTACTGGTAACGGCCAAACATGTCGGGTGTGATGAAGCTGGCGCCGGCGAAATTGCGCTCGTCGCCCAGGATGCGATCCAGCTCCAGCGAATGTCCGATGCTCTCGTGGATCTGCAGGATCATCTGCCCGGGCATCAGCAGCACGTCAGTCTTGCCGGCGGGACAAGCCGGCGCGCGCAGGAGCTGCAGCGCCTCTTCTGCAATCCGTTGCGCCTCTCCGCTAAGGTCGAGGCCTTCCAGGAGTTCGAGCCCGCCCTGGCCCGCCAGGTCAAAACCGAAGCTGCGCTGCTGCGTTTCCGACCCCTCGTTCGCCACCGCCTGCAAACCGGGAGTTAGAAACTCGAAGGATTGCGCGATGCGCGCGCCAAGGCTGTTGACCATCAGTATCTTTGCCTGCTGATGATCCAAGGAAGCTAGCCAGTCCACGATGGCGTCGTCCGCCTTGAGCTTGCGGCCGGCATCGCGTAGCCAGATGAGCATGTCGTCGAGGCGAAGCAGGCTCCATGCTCGTTTGACGGGCGTCGCATATACGCCCGATGTCCGCGGGCGCGGTATCTGTTCGGGTGAGAGCAGGTTCAAGCCCGCGCTGCGCTTGGCCCAGTCGCACGCTTTGCGCGCGCACGCCGCTAGTCCTCGATCGGTCAAGTCGCAGGTGGCGCCGTACCCTGCGCCTTTCCCGTCGACGACGCTGATCAGCGCACCGAGGCTGCGCTCGTTGACGGCAGGTTGCTCGACGTCCTGCCTGACCGACAGGCACTCGCGGCGATGATCGACGAGCCGGATCGACCAGAAGTCCGCGGCGGGTGCGAGCGACTCAAAGCGGCGGGCGATGTCATCTAGCATGATGGCACGAATGGTGAGAGTCGATGTCGATCACCGCGTTATTCAGAGTTTCCATAGGGATGTCAAGTAAGCTATAAAGCGCTGCAAAGGCCGCGCTTGACCGCGAGCCCCGTAACGTTCGGAGCTGGTGCCATCATGATCCAAACCCTCGACAAGAGCCTCGTCGTCGGCTTGGCGTTGGTGGTCGTCCTGCTGGCCCTGAACATCGGGGTCGCCTACCACAACACGCAGCAACTGTATGCCCATGGCGCTAGCGTGGCGCAGACCCAGGCCGTGCTGGACGCACTCGGCCAGCTCCTCTCCACTGTCAAGGATGCCGAGACCGGCGAACGCGGCTTTCTGATCACCGGCGATCGAGAATTCCTCGAACCGTACAACACCGCCGTGGCGGCAATAGACGAGGAGATCAGGTATCTCGGAGCGCTGACGCGGCATGATTTCCTACAGCAGGACAGCTTCTCGACCCTCAAGCGGCTCATCGTCGAGAAACAAAGCGAACTGCAACATTCCATCGACGTCCGCACCGACCAAGGCTTCAAGGCGGCTCGAGCGCTGGTGCAGACGGGCGGCAGCAGGCGCACCATGGATGCCATCCGTGAGGTGGCAGGCCAGATGCGGCAGGCGGAACAAGAGCGGCTTGCAAGGCGTGCGGAGGCTGCAGAGCGCAGCTATCAGATTGCCGTGGCCACTGAACTGTTTGCGGGTCTGCTGGGCTTGTGCGTCGCTGGCGCATTTACTAACTTGCTGTGGCGCCATCTACGCGCCCGCTCTAGGGCCGATGCCGCGCTGCGCGAGGAAAAGGAATGGTTCGTCACGACGCTGGCCAGCATCGGCGACGCCGTGATCGCCACTGACGGAAAGGCGAGCGTGACCTTTCTCAACCCCGTAGCGCAGGCCCTGACCGGCTGGACGAGAGAGGAAGCGATCGGACAGCCACTCGACAAGGTACTTCACATCGTCAACGCGAAAACCCGCGAGATGATTGAAAATCCTGCGCAGCGGGCGCTACGCGAGGGCAAGGTGATCGGTCTGGCGAACCAGACGGTGCTCGTCGCGAAAAACGGCGTGGAGTGGCCCATCGAGGACAGCGCGGCGCCGATCCGTGACAAGCGCAAAGGCATTGTGGGCGTGGTGCTCGTATTCCGGGATGTCACCGAGCGCAGGCGCGTCCAGCAATCGCTGCGGTTCTTGGCCGAATCGGGCACTATCCTCAGCAGCTCTCTGGACTATGAAGCCACGTTGAAGAACGTCGTCCGGCTGGCAGTC
>JAPSGG010000302.1 GCA_031177845.1 Chromatiales bacterium | reverse complement strand
CCACCGAAATGGCCGGGAACTCGGCCTTGAGCGCCTGCTCGATCCGCTCGGTGCCCGCGCCGAGCGTTAGCAACGCCCCGCCGCCACAGGCCGGACACCGAGATGCTAACGGTTGCTCGGCCCCGCAGTGATGACAGCAAAGCTTGCGCCTAGCAGCGTGCAAAGTTAGTTTGGCATCGCAGCGCGCGCAGGATGCCGCCCAGCCGCAATCGTGACAGAGGAGCGCGGGCGCATAGCCGCGCCGGTTAAGGAAGACCAGCACCTGCTCGTCGGTTTCCAGATGTTGGCGAATCTGCGCCAGTACGTAGGCTGAAAGCCCGTTCTCAAGCGGGCGGCGGCGCACGTCGATCACTTCCAATGCTGGCGGGCTGGCCTGCCTCGCGCGCGCCGGCAGGCATACGCGCCGGTATCTACCATTTTCGACGTTGTGCAATGTCTCCAGCGACGGGGTCGCGGAGCCCAAAACGATAGGCACGCGCAAGAGGCTGGCGCGGGTCACTGCAAGATCGCGCGCGTGATAGCGGAAGCCTTCCTGTTGCTTGAAAGAGCCATCGTGCTCCTCATCGACGATGATGATGCCGGGAGCGGCAAGCGGCGTGAAAACGGCCGAACGGGTGCCGATGACGATAGAGGCCTCGCCTACGCGCGCCGCATGCCAAGCGCAATGCCGCTCGCTATCCGACAGCCCGGAGTGCATGGCCGCTAGCGGAACCTTGAGCCGCGCGCGAAAGCGCGCCAAGAGCTGCGGCGTCAGCGAGATCTCCGGCACTAATACCAGCGCCTGCTGGCCCATCTCGATCACCCTCTCGATGATGTGGAGATAAACTTCGGTCTTGCCGCTGCCGGTCACCCCCTCAAGGCTAAAGGGTGCGAAGCTTCCAAGCGCAGCGAGCACAGCCTCCGCAGCGACGGTCTGGTCGACGTTCAGTGGTGGGGCTGGAATCGGAGCGACATCCGGCACTTGCAGACATGGACGCGACGATTCGATCACTAGCCGCTTCTTCAGCAGCGCCCCGAGCGGCTGCTGCCAGTTCTTTAGCTGAGCCTGCATGGCTGCGGCGTCCATCCCTTCGGGATGGGCCTTGAGCAGCGCCATCAGCGCAGCCTGCCGGGGCGCACGATGCATGGAGCTCAGTGGCAACGCATGGGCCTCGGCCGAGACTCGCCACAGGGGAGCGCCTGCCATCGCCGCGGGATAACCCTGGCGCAGGCGCTTCGGCAGCGCCGCGCTAATCACCTCCCCCAGCGGGTGGTGGTAGTAGCGGCTCGCCCAGCGCAATAACTCCATATCCAGGCAGTTGAGGATCGGCGCCGTATCCAGTACCTTGAGCACCGGCCTGAGCCGTTGCGCAGGAATCCGGCTGTGACGGCTGCCGCCGACGACCATTCCTACCAGCCGCTGTCCCCCAAAGCCCACTTGCACGCGCATGCCCGCGCGCAGCGGCGCTGCAACCTGTCCGGGCGGCGGCAGGTAGTCAAAACTATCCCGTCCCGGCGCCGGTACAGCCACTTGCAGCACCTCGGCCGGCCACCGATCAAATGCGATCAAGCTTGCAAGATGTTATTAACATCGATTCTGGTAAAAACGGCTAAGCTGAGAATCCTTAAAGCAAATCCGGGTATATCCACAATTTCTGTGGATAACTTTGTGCATTGTTTGTCACAAACGTGCCGATCGGCGCTCTGTGACAGAATTTCATTCGACTGCGCAAAAATTAACCATTCAAAAACCCCTGTCTCGGCAACAACATAGGGGCCTCCATGGGAAGCGTACCGAACGGGGCATTTGGGGCGGCGGCTTTATTAAGGCCAGGTTACAGCTGTGAATAAATTGTAATCTTTTGTGCCGCAGAGACGCGTATTTGCGCGTCTTTTGGCCTGCGCCGCCAGTGCGCGCGAGGCATTGGAATTGAGCAGCAAACGAAAGCGCGCCACGACTGCTTCCAATAACATTGACGTCGAATAAGATTACTGGGCCTTAATGCCGGCGATCAGCGCGGAAGCCATCTTCTGACCGTCGCCGTACAGCATACGGGTGTTCTCGGCGTAGAACAGATGGTTTTCCACACCCGAGAAACCGGCGCCTTGCCCGCGCTTGATGACGATGACGTTCTCTGCCTTGTCAGCATTGAGGATAGGCATGCCGTAGATCGGGCTGTCCGGGTCCTTGCGCGCGATGGGGTTCACGACATCGTTCGCGCCAATGATCAGCGCTACATCGGCGGTAGCGAAATCCTCGTTGATTTCGTCCAAATCGTAGATCAGGTCATAAGGTACGCCCGCCTCAGCCAGCAGCACGTTCATATGCCCCGGCATGCGGCCCGCCACCGGATGGATAGCGAACTTGACATCGACGCCCCGCTCCTGCAGCAGCCGGCAGAATTCCCAGACCTTATGTTGAGCCTGCGCCACGGCCATGCCGTAGCCTGGCACCACGATGACCTTGCTGGCGTAGGCCAGCAGCGAGGCGGCGTCGTTAGCGTCGATGGGCTTGAGGCTGCCCTCGACCTTCTGTTCTCCCGCGGCGCCCGCCACGGCGCCGAATTGGCTGAATAGGACCTTGGCAAGTGAACGATTCATTGCTTTGGCCATCAGTTGGGTGAGCAGGGAGCCGGCTGCGCCGACCACGATACCGGCGATCATCATCGCCGGATTGCCAAGCACAAAACCTTCGAAGCCCACCGCGAGACCGGTGAGCGCGTTATAAAGTGAGATCACCACCGGCATATCCGCCCCGCCGATGGGCAACGTCATGAGCACGCCGAAGGCGAGCGCGAAGATGAAGAACAAAGACAAGACCCAGCCGGGCGCGCCGGCGAAGATTAGGATGATTCCGAGCAACACGGCGGCTGCGAATACCGCGAGATTGATGAGTTGCTGGTGTGGGAAATAGAAGGTCCTATCCATGATCCCTTGCAGCTTTGCGAACGCGATGGCGGAGCCGGAAAAAGCGACACTGCCGATCAGCGCGCCCAGTACGGCTAGACTCAGTAGGCTGAATTCCAGCGGATCATCCTTAATCAACTCCACCGCCGCAATCGCGGCCGCCGAGCCACCGCCCATGCCGTTGTAGATGGCGATCATCTGCGGCATATCGGTCATCGCGACATGCCTGGCCCACCACCACGCGGCGCTGCCTGCCACAACAATGGCGAGGATCATGAGAAAATAGTTGCTCAGCCCCGAGTACAAGAACGTCGCCAGCACTGCCAGCGCCATGCCCACGCCGGCCCACACGATACCCATGCGCGCCGTGCGCGGCGAACTCATACGCTTGAGGCCGACGATGAACAGCACCGCGGCGATGAAGTAAGCAAGCTGGATCAGTGTACTCACTGTTTTTTATCCCGCTTGCTTTCCTTGAACATCTCCAGCATGCGCTCG
>JAPSGG010000301.1:2462-3391 GCA_031177845.1 Chromatiales bacterium | reverse complement strand
CCATCATCACATTCATGGTGTGGCTGCTCGTTACTGGCAACTGGATTGCTTCGACGCTCGTGCTGCTCACGGTGATCATCATGAGCTATCCGTGCGCTTTGGACATCTCCACACCGATGCTCGCAGCGATCGCCGGCGGTAAGGGCATCTCCATCGGCTAGCCGGTGAAGGCAAGCGAGGTCTTCCACGGCCTGTCACAGGTCAACACGGTGGTGCTCGATGAGCGCGCGGCTCTATCTGCGTTACGATCTTTGACGGTCGTATGGCTGCCTCTGCACTATTATTCAGGCTCATCGTCATTGATTCAGGGAGGCGCCTGTTTGCCGAAGTCGAGGACGAATACGGCGCCGCCGCCTGGATTATCCTCAATCGTGACGGTGTCACCGTGCGCGGTCATAATGTCGTGGACAATGGCAAGTCCCAGGCCCGCGCCAGTACGGCGTTCCCCACGGGGCCGCCAGAATCGTTCGAAGACTTGCTCGCGTTGGTTAACCGGTATTCCAGGGCCGCGATCGGCAATCCGAATGACGCCGCAGGTTGTTACGGCAACCATGACTTCGCCGCCTGGCGGACCGTAGACAATGGCATTCTCGATGACATTACGTAGGGCGTCCCCAACGGCATCTGCATTGCCCTTGATCATGACAGGCGTGCCGGTATGCTCTAGGACAATATCGCAGTCCTTGCGTAGCGCAAACGGCGCGAGCGTGCTGATTTCTCGTTCGGCAACAGCGGTCAAATCGACCGTCTGCGAGGTATCCAGCGCAACGCTGTCAAGACGCGCCACGCGCAATAGTTGATCTACCAGTCGATTCATCCGCGCCGCATCGTCGCGTAGTGCCTGAATCTTGCCATCACCTTCTAAGAGGTCGAGACCGGCTGTCAGGATCGCCAGCTCCTTGTCGGCGCCCGAGAGCGAGCTGCGGAAC
>JAPSGG010000301.1:0-2452 GCA_031177845.1 Chromatiales bacterium | reverse complement strand
CAGCGGTGTTCGCAACTGGTGCGCGGCATTCGCGGTGAAGCGCCGTTGCTGCTCGATGCCGGCCTCCAAACGATCTAGCGCTTGGTTGACTGCGCGTACCAGCGGAACGATCTCGGAAGGAAGACGCTCAGTTCGCAAGCGCACCGCGGTGTCACGTGGTCCGATGTTGCGAGCTTGGTCGGATATTTCGCGAAGCGGCTGTAAGCCACGACGCAAACTAAAGATGGCGATGAGGAGCGCTGCGGCGGCCACGATCGGGATTAGCCAGGCCACGTCGGACACGAATTCCTCCACCACCGCATGTGCGAATTTTTCACCGCTCTCAATCTGCGCCGTCGGGGCTGAGCGGACAGTCTCGCGCGCTTCGAGGTACACGCCGATCGCGAGGAGCGCCGCAACGAGCACGAATACGGCCACTAAGCGCCACGCGAGCTGAAATTGCAGTGACTGTCGCTCGAAGATCAAGCTCAGCTGTCCACTTCGGTCAGCAGATAACCGATTCCGCGGATGGTGTGAACGCGTACCGAAGCGCCCTTTTCCTCCAGCCGGCGGCGCAGATGATGCACGTGCACCGGCACGGGGTTTGAAGCCGGTTCGGAGTCGAATCCGTACAGCTTTTCTTCTAGTACGGCTCGCGGCACGACCCGCCCGAGACGACGCATGAGCTGTTCTAAGACCGCGAGTTCCTGACGGCAGAGGTCTACGTGTCGGTCGGCGATTCTCACCTCGCGGCCAATGCTATCGAAGCTGAGATTGCCTGCCGTGAGGACCTTACCTAGAGCGGCGCCCGGACGCCGCAGCATCGCCTTGACACGCGCAAGCAGCTCGGCCATGGCGAATGGCTTGACCAGATAATCATCCGCGCCGCGGTCTAGTCCCACTACCCGATCCTCGACGGTGTCGCGCGCCGTTAGAATCAGCACCGGCAACTCGCTATCGCGCCGACGAAGCCCATGAAGCAACGTTAGTCCATCGCCGTCCGGTAGACCTAGATCCAATATCAGTGCGTCGAAACGAACGGTCTGCAAGGCTTGCTCGGCTGCCTGCACTGTGTCTAGGGCGTCAACCACAAACCCTGCCCGCCCCAGCCCTTCGCTGACCGCCTCTGCTAGCCGCCACTCGTCTTCCAACAACAAGAGCCGCATATATCTTAAGCCTATGTTCCTGCTGTCAGCCGCTAAAGTAGCAAAATCTGAAAATTAATTGGGGTCACTTAAAACTGCCTTAAATAAAGCGGTGTAAAGTCAGCATCTCGTCACATAACTTCAGTTCTCAGGAGGTCAATCATGAATGTGAAGCTCAAGCGAAGCGTTTTGACGGCCACTGCATTCGCCGCCGGTGTGGGTGTAACTCTCAGCGCACCTGCCCTGGCCGACGAGGTAACGGAAGAAGAGATCACAATGCAGGATCTACCCGCGGCGGTCGCCAACACCATTCAGAGCGAGTTGGGCGGTAAGGCCGAAGAATTCGAGAAGATCAGTTATGAAGGCATCGAGGTACTCTACGAGGGTGAGTACAAGAAGGGGGGAGAAGAGTACGAGGTCTATGTCTTTCCAAACGGTGATGTGGCGGCCCGCCATGGCCATGAAGAAGGAGAGGAAGGCAGCTAGAAAGCCGTGTAGCTTCCAGCTAGGGGCCGGCCGCAGATCGGCCCCGCTCACCACGGTTTTAGGCAACGATTATCTGTTAGAGGCCTTTTTAAGAAAGCCTCGGTTAAGTGCGTAAGGATTCGGATTGGATAAGCTATTTTCCCTGCTAGTCGTTGTAGCCATTGCATTTCTAGCCTTCGTGGGCGGTGCCTTCGTGGTCCTGACCAAGACTTTCCCATACAACTATTTTAATAACGCATATCAGGCCATGGACGCGCTCTATCACCAGCGCGAGGACTATCAGACCCCCTACCAGACCAACCTGTGGCGGCCTGCAAGGAACGAACAGCGCGGCGTGACGGTGTACAAGTCCGGGAAGGTGCATGACGGTTTTACCTTGTACAGTTCCAGCGATGCGCAGCGCGCCATGCTGATCGATATGAATGGCAAGGTCGTGCACGAATGCCTCCCCATTCAGGAGATCTGGGATGATCCTGACCGGCAGTTGCGGCCTGACGGATACATCTTCTGGGAGTACGTGCATATGTATTCCAACGGCGACCTGATCGCGCTTGTAGTCGGCATGGGCGACACCCTTGGGGCTACGGGCTGGTGAAAATGAAGGACTCCAAGGTGATCTGGAAGTACTGGGATCACGTCCACCATCACCTGGGTGTCACCGAAGATGGCAAGATTTACGTGCTGACGAATGATATTCGCAACCACGTGATCCAAGTGCCAGGGCGCCCAGGGCCGTGGTCGCCGGGAAGGGCTCGGGCGTGCGGCCTTCGCGTTCCGTCGCGATATAGAGACCGATCGCGAGACCCGTGGCGGCCGATTCCAGATAGCCCTCGACACCCGTG
>JAPSGG010000300.1 GCA_031177845.1 Chromatiales bacterium | reverse complement strand
ACACCAGGCCGAGCCGCTGTGCCAGCGGATTGAGGCCGCGGGCGGATGTGCGATTCGTATGCCGCTGCTGGAGATATGCGCACCGGAAAACACGGATCGGCTCGATCACCTGATTGATCGCCTGCAGGAATTTGATACGGGGATATTTATCAGCGCGAATGCAGTCCAGTTTGCACTACGGCACGTTCGCGAGCGAGGTGCGAATCTTGGAGGCCTGAAGTTGGCTGCAATCGGCCATAAGACCGCCGAGATTCTGGCGGCGCTTGGGCACCCAGTCGATATCTGCCCGCGAGAGGGATTCAGGAGCGAGGACCTGCTCGCGCTCAACGAGATGCGGGTCGTGCGCGAGCAGCGTATCATCATCTTCCGCGGTGAGGGTGGCCGCGAACTGCTCGCTGAGACCCTGCGGGCACGCGGCGCAACGGTGGAATATGCCGAAGTTTACCGGCGGGTTAAGGCTTGCATCGACCGGGACATCCTCGAGCGCCATTTCGCTGGCAGAGCGGTCGATCTGATTACCGTCACAAGCGGCGAGGCTCTGCGAAACCTCAGCGAACTGTGCGGCCCGAGGCTACGAAATCGGTTGCATCAAATCCCGTTATTGGTGGGCAGCCAACGCATGCTGGAACAGGCCCGGGAGATAGGATTCACGAGTGCAGCGACCGTCCGCAATCCCAGCGACGATACGATGTTCGATGGCGTCCTGCGCTGGGCTGGACAACGCCGCGCGACGGGCGACATAGGCTAGCCCTGAATCAAACGGCCCGCTCAAGGCTGGCTTCGCTTACCCTTGACCCATTTGATGATTGGCTCCCACTGCTCGCGATCTATCGCGGTCGCGTAAGGCGCCAGTTCGAAGATCCCCAGGCCTCGCTCGGCGGCGCGGATGTAATTCTGGCTGTCCCGCAACATGGTCAAAAATGGCGCCTTTTGCTTGGCTAGGAATTCGTCCAGCTCCCAGTATACATTGGTGTAATCGCGAGCGCGGTTAGCGACCAAGGCGATCTTCGCTTCCTTGCGCGCGACGCGGCTATTGCTTTGCATCTCGCCGATAAAATCCGCTGCGGCGCGCATGTCCATGGGCGAGGGGAGCACGGGCACGATAAATGTCTCCGCGCGGCGAAGGAGATCGGTGAGCTGCTTGCCATGCACCGCCGCCGGTGCGTCCATGATTACATAGTCGGTGTTGCGGCCGATCCTGCCACTGCTCTGGCCATGAGTCAGGCCTTGGATGCGCGGGCGCGCCGCCGAACGAACCTTGAGCCAAGCGGTCGCGCTAGCCTGGGGGTCAAGATCCGCCAGCACAACTTTGCAATCCTCGGCCGCAAAGTAGCTTGCTAGGTTCGTGGCAATCGTGGTTTTGCCGGAGCCGCCTTTCGCGTTCAGTACCATGATATGGCGCATGATCGGATCTCCTTTCTTCTCATTCTGACCTAGTGTGCCCTAACCCGGCGCCCGGGCTAAATTTAGCGCCTCAGATTATATGCAATTCCCGCCAAATCTCATCCACGCGTCGCTTGACCCGCTCGTCCATCGTTATCGGGCGTCCCCACTCGCGCGCGGTCTCTCCAGGCCATTTGTTCGTCGCATCGAAGCCGATCTTCGAGCCAAGACCGGCGACCGGCGAGGCGAAGTCGAGGTAGTCGATGGGCGTACTCTCAACCAGAACCATATCGCGCGCCGGATCCACGCGCGTGGTCAGTGCCCAGATCACGTCTTGCCAGTTGCGGACATCGATATCGTCGTCAGTGACGAGCACGAACTTCGTGTACATGAATTGCCGGAGGTATGACCACACGCCCATCATCACTCGCTTGGCGTGACCGGGATACTGCTTTTTCATGCTCACGACTGCGAGGCGATAGGAGCAGCCCTCCGGCGGTAGATAGAAATCGATAATCTCCGGGAACTGCTTCTGCAGTAGCGGTATGAACACCTCGTTGAGCGCCAGGCCGAGAATCGCGGGCTCGTCCGGCGGGCGCCCCGTATAAGTGCTGTGATAGATCGGGCGGGCGCGGTGGGTGATGCGCTCGACGGTAAACACCGGAAACGCCTCGATCTTGTTGTAATAACCGGTATGGTCGCCGAATGGGCCTTCGGGCGCTGTCTCGCTCGGCCGGATGTAGCCTTCCAGCACGATCTCCGCGGAGGCCGGCACCAGTAGATCATTGATCTGACATTTGATCTGCTCAGTGCGCGCGCCGCGTAAGAGGCCTGCGAACGCGAACTCCGATAGTGTATCTGGCACCGGTGTAACCGCCGCCAGAGTTGTCGCGGGGTCCGCGCCCAGCGCCACTGCCACCGGAAAGGGCTCGCCGGGACGCGCCCCACACCAATCCTGAAAGTCGAGTGCGCCGCCGCGATGCGAGAGCCAGCGCATGATGAGCTTATTGCGCGCGATCACCTGCTGGCGATAGATGCCGAGATTCTGCCGCTCCTTGAAAGGCCCACACGTGACGGTAAGCCCCCAGGTGATCAATGGCCCGGCATCTTCAGGCCAGCAAGTCTGGATAGGAAAACGCCCCAGATCGACCTCGCCTGCTTCAATCACCTGTTCGTGGCATGGCGCGTCCTTGACAGTCTTAGGCGCCATATCCAGCACCTTCTTGAATACCGGCAGGTTCTTCCATGCCTCTTTCAGGCTCTTGGGCGGATCGGGCTCCTTCAGAAGCGCCAGCAACCTGCCGACGTCGCGCAACGCCCCCACCGTATCCTCGCCCATGCCCAATGCCACGCGCCGCGGCGTTCCGAATAGATTGGCGAGCACCGGAATGGTCGAGCCTTTAGGATTCTCAAAGAGCAGTGCAGGGCCACTAGCGCGCAGCGTCCGGTCGCAGATCTCCGTGACCTCGAGATAAGGATCGATTTCCTGCCGGATGCGTCTCAGCTCGCCTTGAGTCTCCAGGAAGGCGACAAAGTCGCGCAGGTCCTTATACCTCATCGCCTATCTGTTGGATGAATTAAGGCGAGAACTCCGCGATGACCGGGGCGTGGTCGGAGGGGCGCTCCAGCGCGCGTGGCGATTGGTCGATACGACAAGAGGTACACGCCTTCGCCAGAGCCGGGCTTATCAGAATGAGGTCGATGCGCAGGCCCAGATTGCGGCGAAAGCCCGCGGCCCGGTAATCCCACCAACTGAACGACCTCTCCACTTGATCGAACTGCCGAAAGACATCGATCAACCCCAGCGCAAGCAGCCTCTTCACCGCCGCGCGTTCGGGCGTGCTGCACAGAATCCTCTCGAACCATAGTTCAGGGTCATGAACGTCTGCGTCGGTGGGCGCGACATTGAAATCGCCCAGCATCACGAACTTTTCGTACTTGGAGAGTTCCTGGCCGACGTGCGCGGCGATCCTATCCAGCCAATCAAGCTTATAGGCATATTTGGCCG
>JAPSGG010000299.1 GCA_031177845.1 Chromatiales bacterium | reverse complement strand
GGGTTGTTGATCCTGTACAGCCCGGCGCCGAAGATGCACAGTGCGCCGAACACTGCCCGCACCGACAAGACCTCGTTCCAGAAGATCCATCCCAGCAAGCCCGCAAACACAATCGATACGTAGGTGAAAGGACCAATCTGTCCAGCCGGCGCCAAGCTATAGGCGCGCGTCAGCAGCAACTGACCGATCGTCGCCACCGGGCCAAGCGCCACCAGCAGTAGCCATTCCTCACCACTAGGTGCCTGCCAGGACCACGCCAGGGGCACGGCGGAGATGAGCGCTGCGATCAGTGCGAAGTAAAACACGATGCGGCTGGTCGGCTCCGTGGCCGACAGCCGCCGCACCGTCACCTTGGCCAAGGCCGCGAGCATTCCGCCGGCCAAACCGGCAAGTGCAGCCCATTGGACTGCGCCGCTTGGCCCTAGGATTAGGCCCGCGCCGATAAAACCAATAGCAACAGCCCAGCGCACTGATACTGGAAAGCCTTCATGCAACCAGACCAGCGCGATGAGAGGGATAAAGATCGGTGCGGTCAACTTGAGCAGCATCGCATCGGCCAGCGGCAGCTGGCTCAATGAAAAGAAGAAACAGTACATGGCCCCGACACCCGAGAGGCTGCGGGTGAGATGCAGGTAGGGCACTTGCGTGGCGATCCCGCCCAATCCGCTGCGCAGCACGATCGGCAGCACCACGGCAAGGCCGAACAGGTTGCGGAAGAACACGATCATCTCGTTCGGCAGGCCCGCGGACGCGGCTTTGATCATGGCGCCCATCGTCGCAAACATCAGCTCGGACAGAATGACCAGCGTCGCACCAAGCAGGAGGTTTTGAGGATAATGCATAGGCGAACAAGAAAAAGCCCGGCGTGTGCCGGGCACGGAGATCTGTCAAAGAGACACATAGCACGCAAAGTTTATGATGGCGCGGACCTAGAGGTCCTTCCGTGCATGTCAGCGTTGAGGGATTGCTGGCTTTTATAGCCCTCTGCGTGCTCTGTGGCTCCGCGGCTCGTGCGAATTGAACATCTAGGCCGCGAGTTGGCGCAATACATAGTGTAGTATCCCGCCATGTTGGAAATACTCCGTCTCCTGCGGGGTATCGATGCGCACTCGCGCCTCGAATTCGATCTTTGCACCATCCTCGACGGTTGCCGTCACTTTCACCTTCTTTGCACGACCGTTATTCAGGCCGTGGATATCAAAGGCCTCCCGCCCCGTGAGGCGGAGGCTCTCAGCCGACTCGCCCGGCATGAATTGCAGTGGCAGAATACCCATGCCTACGAGATTGGAGCGATGGATGCGCTCGTAGCTCTCGGCGATCACCGCTTTCACTCCGAGCAGCCTCGGCCCCTTGGCCGCCCAGTCGCGGGAAGAGCCGGAGCCGTATTCCTTGCCCGCTAGGATGATCAGCGACACCTTCTCTTGCTGGTAACGCACGGCGGCTTCAAAAATGCTGAGCACCTCGCCGGAGGGTAGGTGGGTCGTCCAGCCGCCTTCAGTGCCGGGCGCAAGCCGGTTACGCAGCCGCACGTTGGCAAAGGTGCCGCGCATCATGATCTCGTGATTGCCCCGGCGCGATCCATAGGAGTTAAAATCCGCCGGCTTGACGCCGCGTTTCTGTAGATATCGCCCCGCCGGGCTGTCGGGCTTGATGGAACCCGCCGGAGAGATGTGATCGGTCGTAATGCTGTCCCCAAGTACCGCCAGCACCCGTGCACCGTGAATGTCTTCAATCGTGTCAGGTTCCTTGCTGATGCCCTCGAAGTAGGGCGGATTTCGCACGTAGGTGGAGCTTTCGTCCCAGGTATACTGCTCGGCCTCGGGCACCTCCATAGCGGCCCAGCGCTCGTCACCGCTGTAGATGCTGCGATAGTTGTGGCGAAACATATCGGAGGTGATGGTGCTGGTAATCAGCGCCTGGATTTCGCGGCTGGTGGGCCAAACGTCTTTCAAGAATACGGGCTTGCCGTTCTTGTTCTTGCCCAGCGGCTCCTTGTAGAGATCGATGTCCATGCTGCCAGCGAGCGCGTAGGCGACCACCAGCGGCGGCGAGGCTAGATAATTCATGCGCACCTGCGAGTGAATGCGGCCCTCGAAGTTGCGATTGCCAGACAGCACCGAGGCGACGACGATATTGCCATCTTGGATCGCCTGTTCGATCTCCTCAGCCAGCGGCCCGGAATTACCGATGCACGTGGTGCATCCATATCCCACGAGATAAAACCCGAGCGCCTCCAAATCGTCCAGCAGACCGGCCTCGCGGAGATACTCGGTCACCACCTTGGATCCGGGCGCGAGGCTGGTCTTGACCCACGGCTTCGCGACCAGTCCCTTCTCGTGCGCCTTCTTTGCCAACAGCCCGGCGGCGATCAGCACCGACGGGTTGGAGGTATTGGTGCAGGAAGTGATTGCGGCAATCACAACTGCGCCATGGTCTAGTTCACAGCGAGCGCCGTCTTTCAGCTCTAGCCGAACCGGGTTGCTTGGCCGGCCGTCGGCGCCGGCGGCGGCGGAGTGAAACTCGTGCGGTGCGCCCTCGCTACTGTCGGCGGTGGTCCAGGCCGGTGCATCGCTGGCGGGGAATGACTCCTCCGACGCCTCATCCACGGTCGACCCGTCATGCACCGCCTCAGAATGGGACACATACTCGCTTAACGAGGCGCGAAACGCCTGTTTGGCGCCGCTCAGCGGTATGCGATCTTGCGGGCGCTTAGGACCGGCTAGGCTGGGCTCCACGGTCGTCAGATCCAAGTGCAACACGTCGCTGTACTCGGCCTCCGGAGCGCCCGTCTCGCGGAACATGCCTTGTGCTTTGAAGTAGGCGCGCACGAGCCCAATCTGTTCCTTCGAGCGGCCGGTGAGCTCGAGATATCTCAGGGTCTCTTCGTCGACCGGAAAGATCCCGCAGGTCGCGCCGTACTCGGGCGCCATATTGCCGATCGTTGCCCTGTCGGCAAGCGGCAGGTGATCCAGACCATCACCAAAAAACTCCACGAACTTGCCGACGACGCCCCGTTTGCGCAGCATCTGCGTGACGGTCAGCACCAGATCGGTCGCCGTCGCGCCCTCGGGCAGCTTGCCAGTCAGCTTGAATCCTACGACTTGAGGGAGCAGCATGGAGACGGGCTGGCCAAGCATAGCCGCCTCCGCCTCGATACCACCCACGCCCCAGCCGAGCACGCCCAGGCCGTTGATCATGGTGGTGTGCGAGTCGGTACCGACCAGGGTGTCCGGGTAGGCCTCGGTGACGCCGTCCTGTTCGCGCGTGAACACTACCCGCGCCAGGTATTCGAGGTTGTCCCACCCGACACCGGCATCGTGCATCAGGTCAACCTGAAAGTTCGAGAAGGCCTGCCTGCCCCAGCGCAGGAAGGCATAGCGCTCCCGGTTGCGATCGAACTCGACCTTCGCGTTCAA
>JAPSGG010000298.1 GCA_031177845.1 Chromatiales bacterium | reverse complement strand
GTCGCATCGCGGCCCAGACGTTGGGCAACCTCGCGGCCCTCGGCTTCATCGACATCGCAGATCACGACCGTAGCACCCTCGGCAGCGAACTTCTGGGCGGTGGCACGCCCGATGCCCGCCGCGCCACCGGTAATGAGGCAAACCCTGTCTTGAAGACGCTTTCGCTCAGCCATACGTGTAGGCCTCCAGATTCGATAAACATATTGACATTGCGGCGCACTGCGCTCCCGGTAAGACGACAAAACTTGATTGGACACCGTCCTGAGAATGGACTACCGACGCACTCAGCCGGGTGCTCGTTGATGTGCAGCTCTCTAGCACCTCCGCCCCACGCCTCCTGAGGTAAAGATGTAGGGAGAGCAATTCAGCGTGGCGACGTCACATGCGTTTCGGCCTCTCCATCGACCAGATCCTCGATGGCGAAGCGGTGATAGCGGTGCGCTAGCACATACGGGCGGCGGCGTAGGACGTTCATGACCCGTTCGGCATCGAAATCGTTGGGGGCATAGATGAGAAGAAAGGTCGCACCTTCCTGGGCCGCTTCCAAGTGCTTTTTGACGGCTGCGACGCTTTTGCCTAGTCGAGCCATCAAGCCGGTGTTCTCAATGTTGCGCTGCGCGGCCTCGGCCACCTCTTGGGCCGTTGTGCAGGGCGCAATCCCGCTCCTCATAGCCGCCAGTGTAGAGGTCTTGGCAGGCCGCCTGCGCGTCCTGGTATTTCTCAAACGCGGCCACGATGTAGCCGGTGGGATAGAATGCGCCGAAGTCGGTATGCTTTGCCATTTTTCACTCCGCTTTAGGCTATCTGGGAAGGCTCGATTTTGCTCGATATCTCGCAAAGTCAGTGCCAGAAGTGGCTGGCGGCGCGTTGGGCTTAATTATTGGCAAGCCTTACTTCGCTGTTCATCGTCGGGCGCGATCTAGGTCCTGGCGGCGGCGTAAGCCTTCGAGTTGTCCGAGCGCGTGCTGCGAACCTTTATCTTCAACCCGCGCAATGCTGAGCTTCAAACCTGGTGCGCGAGGCGAGATGGTCCTCCGGCTACTGCATCATGGTGCAGCGGTTGGCATAAACGATGCGTATATTACTTGTGTCTGATTGCGCTCCGCTGACACGGGGCGCTCGAGTCTAAGGAGGAACTATGGCTAAAACAGCGCGAGAGATCATGACCCCCAATCCGGAATGCATTGGTGAAGACGAATCGGTGGTGGTGGCCGCACAGAAGCTCAAGCGACTGGATATCGGCGCGCTGCCGATCTGTGGCAACGATAATCGACTCAAGGGGATGCTCACCGACCGGGATATCGTCGTGAAGGTCATCGCCGAGGGACGCGACCCGGACACCTGCAAGGCCGGGGAGCTCGCACAGGGCAAGCCCGTGACGATCGGCGCCGATGATCCGGTCGAAGAGGCATTGCGTACCATGAAAGAGCACAAGGTGCGACGCTTGCCGGTGATCGACGGGCACGACCTCGTTGGCATGATCAGCCAGGCTGATATCGCGACGAACATCGATTACGCGCAGGTCGGCGCGCTGGTCGAAACTATTTCCGCGGCACCTTGATTCGCAAGCAGCTGCTTCGGCTAGAAGCAGCATGCTTCGACAGCGAGCTCACGACGCGCATGGAGGGCGGCGCCATGCATAAAAAAGCTGGACACGGCCTTCGACCAGGGATTGCAAGAACTTGCTTTGAGAGCGCTGCGCGCGTCTCGATGGTGTAGACGCTCACCAGAAGATGCTCGCGGAGTGGTGAGCGTTACTTCTTCGCGCGGAACCAGATTGATCACTTACCGAACCTGTGATGAGAGCGCTTGGAAGCCTCATTAGTCACCCATTGCGCATTTCTCCAGCAGCGTTACGAAACCTGCGCCCCTGTTTCGACAGGCTGAACATCCAATTCCACGCGCCGGAGCAGTCCGGGGCGTGCATTGCACTTTGAGACCATCGCCGGCGTTCCCAAGGTCCTGCGCTGATCGCGGCGCGCGTTGCAGTAGTCCATCATCGCGATTCGGTGGAGGCGCTTCACCCGATTGGCTATGCCAGCGGCTGAGTTCACGCGTTCTGCGTCTTACCATCCGCCTCTGTCGAAACGCCTACCGGGTAGCTGAGACTCATCTGGAGTCATACCCATTGCGACACTTTTAATCCTAGGATTGGTCATTGGGTCGAATAATTTGGCGGCTGCCCTTGCGCTAGGCGCGCTTGGACAAGCTGAGCGGCGTTGGCGAGTCATTCCAGTCTTCGGCATCTTTGAGTTCTTCATTCCATTGGTGGGAATTTGGCTGGGGCAACAGGCCTTGGCGTGGATCCTCGATCAAGGAGGATGGATCGGCTCTGTCCTCTTAGGAGGATTAGGTCTGTGGTCGATGCTTACCGCTATCCGCGATCAACCTGCCGATGAGAAGGTTGCTCAGCGGGTGACCACATAGGCGCGGCTGGCGGTTCAGGCGCCCTGCCCCCAATTCATTTCTAGTCCGCCGTCGATCGTGAAGCTCTGGCCCGTGCCGTAATCGGCGTCTTCCGACGCGAGATAGAGGGCCAACCGTGCGATTTCCCAAGGCTCGCCTGGGCGGTGCCAGGGTATGTTGGGCATCTCGTCCCGCCGCTTCTCGGGATCATCTGTTCGCTGCACGGTCATCGGGGTTCGAATAAGGCCGGGCGCAATCGCGTTCACGTTGATCTTGAGTGGCGCAAGCTCCAGCGCGAGCGCGCGCGTGAGCATGAGCAGACCCCGTTTGGCTGCGCCGTAAGCGGCATTCTGCGGGCTGGGAATCGTCTCGTGCACTGAGGTAATGTTTATGATCTTCCCACGCCCGCCCATCTTCTGCCGGCGGCGGATAAATTCGCGGCAGCAGAAGAACGGACCGTAGAGGTCGGTCTTGAGCACGTTGTCGAATTCCTCGGTGGTGGTCTCCGCAACCTTTGATCCGCTAGCACCGATTCCGGCATTGTTCACGAGAATATCGGGCGTGCCGAGTTCACGGTCGACGGCCTCGAACAGGGTGGCCACGCTCGCCTCCACACGAACGTCCAGTTGCTGGACTATTGAGCGGCGGCCTGCGGCCGCCACCAAAGCCTGGCATCTCTTGGCGCCGGCTTCGTCCGTATGAAAGCTTATCGCGATATCAGCGCCTTCCCTCGCGAACTCTTCGGCCATGGATTGGCCCATCCCCGAGTCTGATCCGGTGATGATCGCGATTCGACCCTCCAGCTTTGACATGGGATTTACATCTCTCGCTGACCTGATGACAGGACTTATATTGTGCAAAAGCTATACCGCAGCTCTTGCGGGCGGGATGAAGCTAGGGAACCAAGCTTGGCAGGGATGCGCCGCGGCCCATGCCGCAGCATGACTGTCTTGCGCTTAAGTAATTTTTACAGGCAGCTGGTATAGATTTGCACGCGGCGCGGCGTGAAAG
>JAPSGG010000297.1 GCA_031177845.1 Chromatiales bacterium | reverse complement strand
TCAAATTTTTGTTGGTTCTCTTCTGCCCGGGGGTGTGCGGTGATTTACACCCGGCCCACCCCGCCGGCGGCATTAGGTCTCACATTCCGCGATATCAGCATTACCACGCAAGACGGTGTGCGCTTGCACGCCTGGTACCTGGCGGCCCAGGGCGAGACCAAAGGCAGCATACTGTTCCTGCATGGCAATGCGGGAAACATCAGCACGCATATTGCCGCCGTGTATTGGTTGCCGCCGCTCGGCTACAACGTGCTACTGTTCGACTACCGCGGCTATGGGCTTTCAGATGGTATCCCAACGCTGGCAGGTGTGCACGCAGATGCCGAAGCCGCGCTAAGACGGCTGCGCAAACTCCCAAATGGTGGCGAGACGCCCATCATTGTCTTCGGTCAGAGCCTCGGCGGCGCCGTCGCCATCTCAATATTGAGGCGCAGTCCGCATGCCTGCGCGGTAGAGGCGCTGATCGTCGAAGGGGCACCTAGTGGATATCGCGCCATTGCGCGTGAGAAGCTAGCCTCCAGCTGGCTGACATGGCTGCTGCAGGTACCGTTGTCCTGGTCCATTAACGATAACTTCCGCCCCCTTGAGGATATTGCGAAACTGTCGCCGATGCGCAAGCTCGTCATCGGTAGCACCGGCGACAAGATAGTGCCCATGAACCATGCACAGGCGCTGTTCGCGGCGGCCGCCGAGCCCAAGACCTTGTGGGAAGTGCAGGGCTTGCCGCACAACGCAACATTCGCCCTGGCTAGGTACCGGGAGGCGCTTGTCGCATGGCTTGGTACTGAACAAGACGCAAGACGCACCGTCGCAGGTGGTTTCAATGAATGCACCGCCCAACCCAGTCCGCAGCCGCGCAGGTCCCGGATGGAGTCCACAGGCGAACGACTAAGATGGAATGGCGCCGGTCGCGATGATCTCGCCATCGCCCCCATCGGGCTGCCAGCGACTGGCCTAGCGCTTCAGATCTCCTGGGCATGACGGCCGACATTCGGCCGCAGCGCCGCCCGCGCCGTCATCCCATCGCGAAGATGTATTATCGCCTGCGTATGCGGCGGGACACGCCCCGGCAAAGGGCACTGGCCGTATTGATGGGCGTGACTGTGGGCTGCAGCCCGCTGTTTGGGTTGCACCTGCCAATGTGCATCGTGTTGGCCAAGATCATGGGCGTGAGCGCGGTGACTGCCTATCTGGCCTCCTACGTGAACAACCCGTTCGTCGCGCCGTTCACTCTGTATCTGAGCCTGGGCGTGGGCCATTGGCTGTTCACGGGTGAGTGGCCCACGCTACTGCTCGACCACGCGCATGCGACCAGCGTCTGGTATCTAGGGCGCGATGTGCTGATGGGAAGCCTGATCGTGGGACTGACGCTCGGTGCGTTGCTCGCCGGGCTTGTCTATCGATTCAGCAGCCGGCATGAGGAACGCGTTTCTTTGACGCGGCGGCTCACGGAGGCGACTGCGCGTAGATACCTTGACACCGGCATCTTCAATTGGGAGTTCGTGCACGGGAAGCTAAAGCTAGACACGCTCTACCTCGGACTGCTCAAAGCGGCGATCTTGCCGCACGAGGGACGTCTGCTGGATCTCGGCTGCGGTCGCGGTATTGTGCTTGCCATGCTAGAGACTGCCCGCAGGATGTACGCCAGCGGCGAGTGGCAACCGAGCTACCCGCCGCCCCCATCCAAACTGAAACTATCAGGCGTCGATGCGTGCGCGCAGGATATTGCCACCGCTCGTAGCGCGCTCGACGCCAGCGCTGAGCTTCGCGTCGCCAATCTGGAAGAATATCAGCCGTCGCCGTCCGAGGCGGTGCTGCTGCTGGATGTGCTGCACTATCTAAGGCCTCATCAACAGCGGGCGTTAGTCGCTCGCATCACCGCGGCCTTATCACCAGGCGGAGTGTTGTTGATCCGGGAAGCGGACGCCGACGCCGGCATTCGTTTCGCGCTGACGCGAATTGCGGAGCGCATTCACGCCGCGGGCCGGAGTCACTCGAGGCAATGTTTCCATTATCGCGGCAAGGCTGCGTGGGTCCGTCTGCTGGAAGACCATGGATTCAAGGTCAAGACCCACTTCATATCTCGCGGTACGCCGTTCGCCAACACGCTGTTCGAGGCATACAGGGTATAGTGCCTCTGGCACCATGAAATGCGCGTGCATTCGATCGTGCTGGAGATCCTTAGCGACTCTGATAGGCTGGCCCGGCGATCATCGCGTTTGCTATCATGCCGCGCGCCATTTCGGGCGATCCAATTTAGCTTGCCTGCGTTAGGCATTCAGTAGTCCTCTAGCGCCTCGCTATTGCCAAACACGTAAACGGTCAGACCCATGCCGATAGCACCGCTGTCAATCTCCACGTATACCACGGTCAATGCACTGGGCCGTGGAATCGCGCCGACCTTGCAACGATTGCAGTTAGGCGAGTCCGGCTTGCGGCCGTGCGACTTCGAGGACGCGGACCTGCCGACCTGGATAGGGCGTGTCGATGGCCTCGAGGACGCGCCGGTGGATGACCCCCTGGCAGCGTGCGACTGCCGTAATAATCGACTGGCGTGTATGACCCTGGCGCAGGATGATTTCGCGCATGCGGTGGAGACCGCGCGCGAGCGCTACGGGCCGCGGCGTATCGGTGTATTTGTCGGAACCAGCACCGCGGGCATCCTGGAGACCGAACGCGCCTACTGCCAGTATGTGGCGTTCGGCGCACTGCCTAAGTTCAGCTATCGCCATACCCACGACATCTTCTCGGTGGCCGAATTCACCCGCTCTTACCTGCGCCTGGGAGGCCCCGCGACGGGCATATCCACGGCGTGTTCGTCCAGCGCGAAGGTCTTTGCAAGCGCCTACCGCTATATGCGTGCTGGGCTGTGCGACGCGGCCTTGGTTGGGTGGGGTGGATAGCCTGTGTCTCATACCCTGTATGGGTTTCATTCGCTGAAGCCGACCTCGATATCGACTTGCCGCCCATGGGACGCCGGCCGCGATGGTCTCAGCATAGGCGAGGCGGGCGGCTTCGCGCTGCTCGAGTGGCCCACCGCCAAGGCCCCGGTGTCGCGCTGATCGGTTATGGCGAGAGCTCGGATGCCTACACATGTCCGCCGCACACCCGGAAGGCGAGGGCGCAGTCATCGCCATGCGCCAGGCACTGGAAAGTACGAGGATTAAGGCGGCCCAGATCGATTACGTCAACCTGCGCGGCACCGCGACTGCCTCAACGACGCCGCCGAGGATCGAGCCATTACGCGAGGATTCGGCGACTCGATTCCATGCAGTTCCACTAAAGGCTGGGTTGGGCACACGCTAGGCGCGGCAGGCATCACTGAGGCATTGATCACCTGTCTCTGCATCGAGCACAGGTTTATGCTGGCGACGCTCAATCTCCGGCAGCCCGACCCACGGTTGGCCGCGAATATCCTGCGGGTAC
>JAPSGG010000296.1 GCA_031177845.1 Chromatiales bacterium | reverse complement strand
CACGCCTACGCATGCGGAATACATCTACCTGCAAGGCCGCCGCGTGCTGGCGGATCAGATGGAATTTCTGCGTGCGCACTTCCCGCGTTCGAGCCCCTTACATGAGCGGCTCAGCAGACGCGATATCGAGACCAATCTGCTGAACTTGAATTGATCGAGCTGGCAAGAGATCCCTACCGGCAGCGCCGACGTACGTTCCTCTCCGACCGAGGCGGCTGTCGGTATTTGCATTTCCAAATGTCTCAACTGGAAGTATCAGGCTCCGCACACGGCGTATGACCGGCTACATTGGCGAAAGTGCTTACCGGCACGGCGCTGAGGCGCGGGCCGGCGTTCTGCTGGTCAACCTGGGCACGCCGGACGCGCCCACACCGCGCGCCGTGCGCCGCTATCTGGCGGAGTTTCTATGGGACCCGCGCGTGATTGAATGGCCGCGACCGCTATGGTGGTTGATCCTGCACGGGGTCATCCTGAGAATCCGGCCGGCACGCAGCGCCAAGTTATACGGGAAAGTTTGGACCGAGCAGGGTTCACCGCTATTAGTCATCTCCAGACGCCAGGCGCACGCGCTGCAGCAGGAACTGAATCAACGCTTCTCTGGCCCGGTGGAGGTCGCGCTGGCGATGCGCTACGGCAATCCGTCAATCGCAAGGGGGCTGAATGAGCTGCGCCGCCAAGGCGTTCGCCGGCTGTTGGTGCTACCTCTGTATCCGCAGTATTCGGCCACCACGACCGGCTCAACCTTCGACGCCTTGGCGCGTGAGTTGCGGACCTGGCGGTGGCTGCCCGAACTGCGCTTCGTGAGTCATTACGCTGACGATACCGGCTATATCGATGCCACTGCCACGCGCATCCGCCAATACTGGGAGTCTCATGGTCGAGGCGAGCACCTGTTGTTCTCGTTCCACGGGATTCCGAAGCGCTACCTCCTGAGCGGCGATCCTTACCATTGCGAATGTCACCAGACCGCACGGCTACTGGCCCAGGCCCTAAATCTTTCAGACGGCGAGTGGCAGGTGTGCTTTCAGTCGCGCTTCGGCCAGGAGGAATGGCTTCAACCCTACACCGATGAAGTGCTGTCCAAGCTCCCGGGCCGAGGCGTCAGATCAGTCGATATCCACTGTCCCGGCTTCGCTGCCGATTGCCTGGAAACGTTGGAAGAGATTGCCGGGCAGAGCCGCGAGCCATTTATTGCAGCGGGTGGCGAGCGGCTCAGTTACATTCCGGCGTTAAACGACATGCCGGAGCACATGCGGGCCTTAAGCGATATCGTGATGCGGCACACCCAAGGCTGGCCGGAAGTATCCGCCGATTGGAACCAAGCGGAGGTCGCGCAAGCTTCGGAGGATGCTCGGCGCCGCGCCGAGGCGATGAGCGCGCGCTGCTAACAGGGAATAGCGCACAGGACATGAGAGATAGCATCTAATTAATCAGATCTCTCATGGCCTCCATTCGCGGTAACCCATCGTCTACTTCTCAAATTGATATTCTCAATCTTATTTGCTCAGCTCGCCCAGTACAAAGTCCATCATGCGCTCGGCCTGCGTCGTGTACGCTCCGCCAAACAGATTCAGATGATTAAGGATATGGTAGAGGTTATAGAACACCTTGCGAACCGCATAGCCCTCGTCCAGCGGGTAAGCATCATAATAGGCCCGATAAAACTCCTCCGCGAACCCGCCGAATAATTCGGTCATCGCCACATCTGCTTCCCGATCACCGTAATACACGGCCGGATCGAAGATGACGGCATTGCCATCGAGATCCACCGCGTAATTCCCGGCCCACAAGTCGCCGTGCAATAGCGCAGGCTTTGGCCGATCATTCGGGAATAACCCGTTGAAGCACGCCATCAGGCGCTCGCCTTTCTTCTGCAATGCACCACGATAACCGTTGCGCGCCGCCAGTTCGAGCTGATAACCCAAGCGATGCGCGCGCCAGAATTCGCACCACTCGCTCGCGCGCGTATTGATCTGCGGCGTAGTGCCCAGTGTATTATTCATGTGCCAACCGAAGTCATGCGAGCATGTGTGGTGCAAGGCTGCCAGCTGCCGTCCAAAGGCGGCCATATCGCCTTGAGTTCCGAACTCGATGTACTCTGTCACGATGAAACTGTGATGCGCAGCAGTGCCGACGCAGATCAGGTGCGGCACTCGCAAGGCGCCTGCTTCAGATAACTCGCGCAGCCCGGCGGCCTCGGCCTGGAACATCGCCAAGGCGTTGGAGTCATTCAGTTTCACAAAATAGCGCTGCGCTTCGCTCTCGACGATATATGCCCGATTAATGCAACCGCCACCGACTCGCCGATGCCGGCATGCGGTGAAGCGCGTGCTTGTAGCCTTGGAGATTGAATCACTAATTGTAAGCCAAATCGACATCGCGATGAAGAAGATCATATGTGTCAAAGCGCTTGGTCTAGTGTGATGATCCAAAATCCTGATGCGCTTAGGTAAATTCAGGCACGCTAGACAACATTTTATCGCCGCACGCAGCGCTATTTTTTCTATAATACAGGCGACGATGTAATGCACGCGCTGGTTGCGATATCCCGATGGCGCACGGCATGGGAGATCTGTTGCCAGCAACTTTAATGTTTAAGGGAGTAACGGAACGAAACATTTCCAACCGCCGTCTATTATGTGAAAAGCGTATCGTGATGAGTGCGCGCATTTTAGATTCCTCAGTTATCATGGGCCTCGCCCATATAAACATGAGCAGGGAGGTCGGCTATGCCGAAGCCCACGAGCAAAGACCACCAGATGCGGTTCTTCGATTCGCTGACCGCATTCACCAAGGAGCATCGCGCCCGCCATTGGGAAGGTGACTTCGCGCAGTTTGTCGAAACCGTATTACCCGCCGATCCGCGCCGCGTGGCGCGCAGCAGTCATGAGTACGTGTGGGACATGTTTCAATGGTACGGTCAGCGAGAGCGCAATAATCGCACCAATAATAAAGAGTCCGGCGAAAAGACCGGCAAAGAAGGTGACAATGCCAACGAGCTGTTTCTCCACGAGCTGTTCGGCATTGACAAGCCTTTGAGCCGAGTCGTGGAGTATTTCAAGGCCGCGAGCGCCGGCTCGGATGTCGGACGACGTTTGTTGTTATTACTGGGTCCGCCTTCCGGCGGCAAGTCGACGCTGGTTATCCTGTTGAAGCGAGCCCTGGAAGAATACAGCCACACCGAAGAAGGCGCGCTGTACGCCATCGACGGCTGCCCGGTGCACGAATCGCCGCTGCATCTCGTGCCTCATTCACTGCGTGCCTCATTCCGCGAGACCTACGACGTGGATATTCGGGGTGAGATCTGCCCGTTTTGCCGCGCGCGGCTGGACAGCGAGTTCGAAGGCGATTTCATGCGCTTTCCGGTCAAGCGTATGTTCATCTCGGAAGCCGGGCGTGTCGCGGTGGGTACCTATGCGCCGCACG
>JAPSGG010000295.1 GCA_031177845.1 Chromatiales bacterium | reverse complement strand
GACGCCCCGGCTCATCTCAATTTATGGAGGTAAGCCGGGGCGTCTGCATGCGATCGGTGAGCAGGCGCGTCTCTCGCGGGCGGACACTCAAGCTGGGATCCTTCGTGGGCAGCACCCTCAAGCCCGCGAAGGCATCGATGACCTCGTCGCGCGAAACCACGCGCGTGGGGAAGGTGGCCGCATGCGCAGCCAGCAGGTAGTCGATCTCCGTGGGCAGGGGAGCTACCTCGGCCGGATCACCACTGTAAGCTGTCTCTGTCGTCCCGACTAGGGTATTCCCCCGCCACGGCATGAAGAACACGGGTCGACCGTCGCGCGGTGCCTCTGCGTAGTAGATTCCGTGGGTCAGAGTTCCCGGCACGATGATATGTGCGCCTTGCACCAGACTTACTGGCAGCATCCGTGGATTGGGCGTGGCGCTTTGTAGAACAAGGTTGACCCAAGGGCCCGCCGCGTTGACTACGACACGCGCACGAATGATTTCTTCAGCATGCGCGCTCTGATAAACGACCTCAGCGCCATGGCCGCTGAGGTCGACGTGCGTAACCCGCGCTCCGGTGATCAAGTGCGCACCCAGGGCTTGCGCCGAACGCATCACGGCTTGCGTCAGTGCGACATCGTCAGTTTGCGCATCGAAGTAGCGGAAAACCGCCCGCAGCCCGTGCGTCTCCAGTCCGTCGAGATTTCTCCATTCCCGCTTGGGCACCGTTTCGAATCGGCATTCGGGCGTGAGTCCACCGAGCAGCCCATAGAGAAGAAGTCCGCTGCGGACGCGCCATGCGCTGCGGCGGCTATGCCGATAAACCGGGAGGCAAACCGGCACTAATCGGACCAGTTGCGAAGCATTCTTGAGCAGTAAGGCACGCTCGTAGAGACACACGCGCACCAGCGCAAGCTGAAAGGTCTCGAGATACCGTAAGCCACCGTGAATGAGCTTGCTGGAACGGCCCGACGTGCCGCGCGCAAGCCCATCGAACTGCTCGAGCACGCATATCGAGTGACCTGCGGCGGCCGCTGCCTGCGCCACGCCGGCGCCGTGGATACCGCCGCCAATGACGGCAACGTCGAAGCGCCCGGTCAATGTGGGTATGTCTGCGCCGCGCGCAGTATGTCGGCGATAAGGCCAGTCTCGATCAGGTGAGTGCCGCGCGCGAACCGCACGTTGGATTCGACAGCGTGCGAGCGAGCGACCAGCGCTGCGAACGCAGGCCGGGTATTCGCGCAGGCGCGCGCCGTTTCGCCACGGCGTACGACGAGCCAAGGATAGGGATTCACGCTTCGTCCACAGCCTCGCGAAAGCGTCGGTAGCGCCCGAGGAGGCCGCGATCGTATGCCGGCTCGAATCTTGTGGCCTCGGCCGACCACCCGCGGTCGCCTCCAGCGGCGAGCCAGGCGATGCCACGAGCGGTGGCCTCGGTCTCCTCCGGGCGCGTCACCGGTAGGCCGGAGATATCCGCTAGGCGCTGACAGAAGGCATTGTCGTGCGCCAGCCCGCCTGTGATACGCAACTGCTTAGTCGTGGCTACCGCCGCACACAGCAATTCCAAGTTGGCCTGAATCATAAATACGATGCTCTCCATGACTGCGGCAGCGATGGCCGGGGGCGGTGCTGCGGCGTTGACTGCGAGTTTCGGCGCCCGACCAGTTCGCCACCAAGGCGAGCCTAAACCACCCACGGTATTCAGAAAGAGGGGCGGTTCCGCGACATTCTTCCAGCTGGCCCAGGCAGCGGCGTCGCAGCCCAGGTGCTCCTGCGCGTGGGCAATGGCCGCGCCCGCGCCATTGACTGTACCCTCAAGGCAGTACGTCGCCCCAGTCGAATCGCTCGCGACCAGCCCGGAGAGCAGGGGCGCCCGCCGCACGATGCGCTCGCCGGTCGTGGCCAGCACGAATGCTCCGGTGCCGGCGTTGATCGCTATCGTATCGCCGGGCGCACCATGCGCAAGGACAGCGGCGCCCTGGTCGCCGCCGCACGCGGTCAGGCCGATGCCGCCGCCGCAAAGATTGCCGAACGCATGGCGCACCGGCGCGCACCGCGGTAACCACTGGGTGGCGATATCGAAGTAGCTGGTCAAGCGCGGATCCCAGTCTCGGGTTTCCAGATTCATGAGCAGGGTGCGGTGGGCATTGGCATGATCAGTGATGAATGGCTGGCCCTCGACAAGGTTGAACAAGAGAAAACTCGCAAGCGGCCCCAGCGCCAGGTCGCCACTGTCTGCCGCTTCGCGTACGCGCGCGTCGTGCTCAAGCAGCCAACGCAGCTTGCCTGCGCCGTAGTGAGGCGATAGGCGCAGCCCAGTACAGCGTTGAATGTCCGCACCTCGCTGGGCGAAGGCGCCAAGATCGGCGCGCGTGTCGAGCCACGAGAGCGCGGGGGCCAGCGGTTCGCCGGTGGACTTGGCCCAGGCGGCCACGGTGGAGCGCTGAGTTGCGAGCCCCGCGCATTCAATGGTCAGGCCATGGCGCGTGGCGTAATCCAGGGCATGGGCCATGACGACCCGCAGGGAATTCAACAGCTCGCCTGCGTCCTGCTCGACATGGCCGGGGCAGGGCCGGTAGAGGTTCAGGTTCTGCCAGCGCGAGGACAGCACCCGCCCGCTCTCATCGAGAAGCAGCGCGCGTGAGGCGTGCGTGCCTTGGTCCAGCGCCAGGATCACGCGTACATGATTGGCATCGCTCACGCGATGTCCGTTCGGTTGCCGGCGGCTCCCAGCGCTGCCATCTGCATCGTGTGCGGGTTATTATTTGGATCGGCGAATAAGTGTCTCGACAGCGCATTGGTGCCGTCGACCTGCGACTACTCCAATGAGTTGGACCAATTCACATCCAAAGGTGTTACCTAACTCTCCAAACACCCGTTATCCTTGACCACCGTTGATGTATGGTGCGGTCTTCACACACGGTGGTATCCATCGTGCTGGAGCTTAGCAGCGCAACGAGAGATCGCGTTATCAACGATTAAGAGATTGCTCAGATATTAAGGTTTGGCCACCGCTCGCTGCTCGCGCGCCAGCACAGCGGATTCAGGACTCCCCGCCAGACGCGGCGTCCTTGACGAACAATTCCGAAAGATCTCGCACCCATACCAGCACCTCGCCATGACCGCCGCAGGCCACATCACCGACATGGCGATGGACACGCTGGCGCGTGGGATCGAGGTGAGCGAAGGGACTATCAAGCGAGCGTAGCTCTCGCACCCAAAGTGTGAGAAAGCCCAGGTTGTGCGCGCCGGCGTCGACGAAGGTCGCCGGGTATGTCGCAGGCTCGTTCGCCAACAACAAAGTTCCGCGGCGCATGGCGAAGCCGATCGACTTACCGATATCGCCCAGCACCGCGACGGTGCCCGCGATCATGCGCGAACAGCAGTAATCGCCCGCGCTGCCCTCGATCAGGATCGTCCCGCGGCGCAGCCGATCGCCCGCGCGATCGC
>JAPSGG010000294.1 GCA_031177845.1 Chromatiales bacterium | reverse complement strand
ACGTTAAGGGCGTCGCGCAACAGGTTGAATCGTTCCAAGCCGAACAGGTAGAAGCGCCCTATGTGGCCGAGCATCCGCCCATCGTGTGATGGATGCCGTTCGTCGGCGCGGCCTGCGCCGTCCATGCGGCAGCGCACGCACTCGAGATATAAGAACGCCGCCACTTGCCGGCAGGAACAGGCTGGAGACTGGGGCTACGCAGCACCGGGGTGCGCGGTGAGCATCGCCTCCATTCCATGATCAATCAGAACGCCACTATGACAGGAACAAGATTCACGCTTGAGGTTCAGCCGATTATTCCCAAGGGCCTGAAAGGCCTGAGCGAACTGGCCGATGACCTTCTGTACAGCTGGGACCGCCAACTCAGGCGTCTGCTGTCGCGTCTTGATCCAGACCTATGGGATTCTTGCGGCCATAATCCCAAGGTGTTTCTACGCCGTGTCTCGCAGGAGCGGCTTCTGGAGGCGGATCAGGACAGCGGTTTCAAGGAGGACTACAACCGCGTCATGGCTGCGTATAACTCCTACCATAAGGCAGCCCCGCGGCCAGTCATCGAGCAGCTATTTGAACCGGGAAAGGATCTGATCTCGTACTTCTGTGCCGAGTTCGGCTTTCACGAGAGCTTTCCCATCTATTCGGGGGGCTTGGGCATCCTGGCGGGCGACTACTGCAAGGCGGCCAGCGATCTTGGGATCCCCTTCGTGGCCTTGGGCCTGCTCTATCGTCAGGGTTACTTCACCCAGACGATTGACGCACACGGCAACCAGATCGCGCATTACACACCGATGGAGTTCTCCGACCTTCCGTTGTCGCCGGCCAAGGATGCGAACGGCGCGCCGATACAGGTCGAGGTGGACATGCCCGGGCGCACGGGCGTTCTCAAGGTGTGGCAGGCCAAGGCTGGCCACATCAAGCTGTATCTGCTTGACAGCGATCTGCCGGCCAACACTGATGAAGATCGCACGATCCTTCATCGGCTCTACGGGGGCGATAACGTCACGCGCATTCAGCAGGAGATTCTTCTAGGCATAGGGGGCGTGCGCGCGCTGCGGGCGCTCGGACTGGCGCCTACGGTGTGGCATATCAACGAGGGCCACGCGGCTTTCCAGATCCTGGAACGCTGCGCTGAGCGAGTGGCCGCGGGCATGCCCTTCGAAAGCGCGCTGGAATTGATCGCCGCAGGCACGGTATTTACAACCCATACACCGGTAGCCGCCGGGCACGATATCTTCGAACACGATCTGATACTCTCTTACTTTCGCGACTACATTAAGCACTTAGGGATCGATGTTCATACGTTTATGCAGCTCGGCCGCACCGACGGTCATCACCACAACTTCAACATGACTGCGCTGGCGCTGCGTGGCTCACGTTTTCACAACGGGGTGAGTCAGATTCACGGCGGCGTCGCCTCCCGCATGGAAAGCTACGTTTGGCCGCAGATCCCTCCAAAGGAAAATCCCATCGATTACGTCACCAATGGGGTACACCTGACGACGTTCATGGCGCGGGAGTGGGTCAACCTGTTCGACATGCGTTTCAGCGATTGGCGCAGTCAACTCCTCAATGAGGAGTACTGGCGCTGCATCGACGGTATCCCGGACCATCGGTTCTGGAGCCTGCGTCAGGAACTCAAGACGATGATGCTCAGAGAAATCCATCGGCGCACGGTGCGCCAAAGCCGCCGCAACGGCCTCAATGAGGCACAGATCAAACAGCTGACCCGCCACATCTCGGAGCCGAGTGATATCCTGATCCTCGGGTTTGCGCGCCGCTTCGCCACTTACAAACGCGCGGGCCTGCTCTTCTCAGAGCCTGAGCGGCTGGCGCGTCTGCTGAACAACCCCGAGCGGCCCGTGCTGCTGATCTTCGCCGGTAAGGCGCATCCGAACGATCGGCCTGGTCAGCATCTCATCCAGACCATCCACGACTATGCCCGGCGTCCCGAATTTCTGGGCAGGGTGCTCCTACTGGAAGGCTACGACACCTCCTTGGCGCGCCGGCTCGTCACGGGCGTCGACGTCTGGATCAACACACCTGAATATCCGCTCGAGGCGAGCGGCACCTCCGGCCAGAAGGCCGGCATGAACGGCGTCATCAATCTGAGCGTGCTGGATGGCTGGTGGGCGGAAGGCTACAACGGGGAAAACGGCTGGGCGATCACCCCGCACGATCCACGCATCGATGCGCATCAACGCAATCGCGAAGAAGGCCGCGATCTAATGGACATCCTGGAAAAGCAGGTAATACCACTTTACTACGAACGCGACCACCACGGCTATTCCGTGGATTGGGTACGCAAGTCTAAGGCCTCGATGAGGTCCATCATCCCGCGCTTCAACGCGCAGCGTATGGTCATGGATTACGTAACCAAGTACTACGTGCACGCGCGTGACCGCCAGAGGTCCCTGATGGAGCGCGACTGCGCCCCGGCGATGGAGCTCGCGCAGTGGAAGAGACGGGTGCGGGAGCTATGGCCCGGCGTCGCCCTAAGACGCGTGGATAAGGTGCTGGACAAGATCACTCATGGCGAGACGTTGACCATCCGCGTCAGGGCCAGGCTTAACGGGCTGGAACCACATGATGTCGCGGTGGAATGCCTGCTGGGCAAGCTGTCGGACGATGAAGAATTCATCGTGCACGAGCGACTGCCGCTGATGGAGGAGCAAAGCCAGGACGAGCACGGCCACCTGTTCTGTCTCGACATGCAGCCTGCGCTTTCGGGGCTTCAGCAATATCAAATACGCATGTATCCCCAGCATGCGCTACTGTGCCACCCGTTCGAGATGGGTCTGATGGTGTGGCTCTGACAGGGGGCACATCGCCCAATTAAGTAGCTGTTTTACATAGATATAATCTATGTATCTTAATGAATGTACCGCAATAAGTACCGTCTTTTGTCTCCCAAAACCCGCCAATTGATCAAATAAAAACCCCAGCATGAGCGGGGGTCGCTGGAGCTAGGATCGAGCACCACTGGAGAAGCAGAGATCAAGGCGATGGTATCAGCCAGGGGCCTTTGCCAGCTATTGCCGTCCGACGGAGCGCCAGGCTTTGGGGATGGACAGAAGGCCGCTCATGACTACGGCGCCCCCTCCGGGTCATCAAGAATACCCGCCGCCGCCGCAGTCACGTACAAGCGCGCCTGCGGCATGAAATCCTCCATCTCCAGGCCGACAAAACCTTATTCGCAGTCAAGCCATGCCCGTCTGACTGCGTGGACCCCTGTGCCATCAGCCAACGGGTCAATAGCCCACGCAATGACGATGCGGATCTATTAGAGCCGGCGATCTGAGCAGAAGCCACGCCAGCGTCAGCAAACAAAAACCCCCGCTACAAGGCGGGGGTCGCTCCACCGGAAGACCGCCGCTCGGAGGAGATGCGACGGTCACGGTTTAAGCTACCAGGGGATACTCACGTTAGCTACTGCGGCCGG
>JAPSGG010000293.1 GCA_031177845.1 Chromatiales bacterium | reverse complement strand
CGACAGCCTTCGCCGCCGCAGATCACGCACTGAATATCGACCTCTGCGGAAGGTTCGGTAAACGGAAAATAAGAGGGCCGGAAGCGGATCTTTAAGTCTTCCTGCTCGAAAAAGACCTTGAGGAACTGATTCAAAATGCCTTTAAGGTCTGAAAAAGCCACACCCTCGTCCACCAACAGACCCTCCACCTGATGGAACATCGGACTGTGGGTCAGATCTGAGTCGCGGCGATACACCCGCCCAGGGGCGATGATCCGTAGCGGCGGCGGAGTAGTCTGCATCACGCGAACCTGCACCGGCGAGGTATGAGTACGCAGCAGACTCTCGTCGTCGAAATAGAAGGTATCATGCATGGCGCGCGCCGGATGGTGCGCGGGAATGTTGAGTGCCTCAAAGTTATGATAGTCGTCCTCGATCTCCGGACCTTCGGCAACCACAAAACCGGCCTGCGCGAACAGCGCCTCGATGCGCTCCAGCGTGATCGTGATCGGATGCAATCCGCCAGTCCGCTGCCCTCGTCCCGGCAGCGTTACATCGATTGCTTCTTGTGTTAAGCGCGCATCCAGCGCCGCTGCTTGCAGGGTCGCCCTGCGTTCGCCGACGGCGGCCTGGATCTTCTGCTTCGCGGCGTTAATGGATTGCCCGACCTGAGGCCGCTCGTTGGGCGGCAGAGTTCCGAGCGCCTTGAGCTTCTCAGTGAGTAGACCCTTCTTGCCGAGGTACTGCACGCGCAGCGTTTCCAGTCCCCGTTCATCGCCGGAGCGAGCGATCTCGCTTAAGACGCGCGCGACCAGCGCATCCAAGTCGTGCATATCTCGATCCGATAACATATAGCGTAACCGCGGGTAGCGCGCGATCCATTCATTCAAGCCAAATTAAAAAGGGGAAAAGCTCTTGAGCCTTTCCCCTTATTTTAAGCTGCAAAATCAGGCGCCGGGGCCGGTGCTTCAGTGGGGCAGGCTTGCCTTGGCCTTCTCCGCAATCTGTCCAAATGCCGCGCGATCACGCACCGCGAGATCGGCTAGCACCTTGCGGTCGATATCGATCGATGCCTTGTTTAAGCCATTGATCAGCCGGCTGTAAGATAGACCGAACTGCCGCGCCGCGGCGTTGATGCGCACAATCCACAAGGCGCGAAACTGCCGCTTGCGCTGGCGGCGATCGCGGTAGGCGTACTGCCCGGCGCGCGTCACCGCCTGTTTGGCGACCCGGATGACATTCCTGCCGGTGCTGTAGTACCCCTTGGCCTCGGCGCGGATCTTCTTGTGCCGGGCGCGGGCGGTGACTCCTCGCTTGACTCTGGACATCAAATAAACCTTGGGCGTTGTTTAAATTCAGCTGTACGGGAGCATTTGCCGCACGCGGCCGACGTCGGGCCCGTCGACCTGCTGGTACGAGCGCAGATGCCGTTTACGTTTGGTGCTCTTCTTGGTCAAGATATGATTTAGATGCGACTGGGCGCGCTTATAGCCGCCCGACCCTGTACGCTTAAAACGCTTGGCCGCGCCGCGATTGGTTTTCAGCTTTGGCATTTAATACTGCTCCGTACATTCCGCGCGAGCGACATTGATCGCCCGCATCCGAACCCCTACTGTGACTTTTTCGGCGACAGCACCATCACCATCTGGCGTCCTTCCAGCTTGGGTCGTTGCTCGACGATCCCAATACTGCCAAGGTCCGCTTCGATCCGTTCCAGCAGTTGGGCGCCGCGCTCCTGGTGCATCATCTCGCGACCGCGAAAGCGGATCGTGATCTTGGCCTTATCACCTTCATTCAGGAATCGCGTCACGTTCCTGAGCTTGACCTGATAATCGCCCTCCTCGGTGCCGGGGCGAAACTTCACTTCCTTAATTTGAACCTGTTTTTGCTTCTTGCGGGATTGCTGAGCCTTCTTGCTCTGCTCGAACTTGAACTTGCCGTAATTCATCACCCGGCATACGGGCGGGTCGGCATTAGGTACGATTTCTACCAGATCGAGGTCCGCTTCCTCCGCGATCCGCTGCGCCTCACTGATCGGCACTACACCGAGGTTGGTCCCATTCATATCGATGAGGCGTATCCGCGGATTGTCGATTTCTTGATTCAGACGGTAGTCTTTACCGGCGCTAATGCTTCACCCTCCGGAATTAAGCGGCCGCGGCGCGCAGCTTCATCGGCGAGCTTCTGCCTCAGAGCCGGAAGCTCCATAGGACCCAAATCTTCGCCGGCCCGCGTACGCACCGCTACTCGGCGGGCCTCGACCTCGCGATCTCCTACGATCAACAAATATGGGACACGCGAGAGCGTGTGCTCGCGAATCTTAAAGCCAATCTTCTCATTTCTCAAGTCGATGTCTGCCCTTAGACCTTGTTCTGTCAGGGCTTGTTGAATCTCACGGGCGTAGTCCGCCTGACGGTCGGTGATATTCAGAACCACCGCCTGTACGGGTGCCAGCCACAAGGGAAAGTTGCCGGCGTGATGCTCGATCAGCATGCCGATGAAGCGCTCTAGCGAGCCCAAAATGGCGCGATGAATCATGACCGGCACCCGGCGCTCGCCATCTTCTGCCACATAGGTCGCACTCAGACGCGCCGGCATCGAGAAATCCAGTTGCACCGTACCCAACTGCCACACGCGGCCTATGCAATCCCGCAGCGAGAAGTCGATCTTCGGACCGTAAAACGCCCCCTCGCCGGGCTGTAACTCCCACTCCAGCTCCTTGCGGTTCAGCGCCTCCTCCAGGGCCTTTTCCGCTTTGTCCCACAACTCATCGGCGCCTACCCTTTGCGCCGGCCGGGTCGAAAGCTTGACGAACACCTCCTCGAAGCCGAAGTCGCGGTACGCGTGGAACAAGAGGTCGATAAAGCTTGAGACCTCGTTCAAGATCTGGTCTTCGGTACAGAAGATATGTGCGTCGTCTTGCACGAAGTTTCGAACACGCATCAGGCCGTGCAAGGTGCCGGACGGCTCGTTGCGATGGCAGGAACCGAATTCGGCCAGCCGCAGTGGCAGGTCTCGATAGCTCCGCAAGCCCTGGTTGTAGATCTGCAGGTGCGCGGGACAGTTCATCGGCTTTACTGCGAAGACGCGGTTTTCAGATTCAGTGGCGAACATCTGGTCGCGGAATTTGGCCCAGTGGCCGGACTTCTCCCACAGCGAGCGATCGAGTAATTGCGGCGTGTGGACTTCCTGGTAGCCGCGCTCCCGCAGCAGGCCGCGAATGTATTCTTCGATGGTGAGGTAAATTCGCCATCCCTTGTCATGCCAAAACACCATACCTGGAGCCTCTTCCTGGAAGTGGAACAGGTTCAGCTGCTTTCCAATCCGGCGGTGATCGCGCTTCTCGGCCTCCTCTAGACGCTGGAGATACTCCTTGAGCTGTTTCTTATCCGCCCAGGCGGTGCCGTAGATGCGCTGCAGGGTCTCGTTGTTCGGATCGCCCCGCCAGTAGGCGCCCGC
>JAPSGG010000046.1 GCA_031177845.1 Chromatiales bacterium | reverse complement strand
AGAGTTACGATCATTCGTGTTGATCCGTCACTGTCCACTTTGCCAGGCGTTACCGGGAAGACAATTGCCGCTTTGTTCTGGAGAAGTCCAGCGCGCTTGTACGTGTCTTTGTCGAGAGTGCTCCCTGACAAGAAGTGAACCTTCGGAAGATGGATCAGAGCAGAAGGAAGTTCTTCGAGGACGCTATCGACGATGCAAATTCCTACTGAGTTTTCAACCGCCCGGATTTCTTTGACGAATGCAAGGGCGTGCTGCACGCCTGGAAAGTTAAAGATAACTTAGCCGTTCGTATGGGGATTTTTCATCTTGCCTGATCTCCTCTGGTACTCTCGATATTGGAAGACAATCACCGCCGAACCTATTGCAGCACTCATGATTACAATGCCAAGTGTTCCGGCAATCATGGTTAGAATGCGTCCGGCAGTCTCTTTGGCAGGATAGTCTCCATAACCCACTGTGCTCAGTGTTTCCCAGCTCATCCAGAAAGCCACTTCCCATCCTTGCTCTTCCGCCAGTTTGTAAGCGATCCCAAAGACAACAAACGTCAAGAAAAGGGCGAGAATTATCTTTGCAAATGTTGCAAATGGCGGATGAGCATCAAGCGTGTATCGCCATCTTTTCGGAAAGAACAAATAGAACACCGCATCCTCTCCTTTTGGTTCGCACAACCATCATGCTCTATGTTGAAATGGAATACCTCGAGTTGTACGTTAGATAAAATAATCCTCTGTCTTGTGAGTTACAGGCATATAAGAAGCTCCCTTTCTCCCCTCCTAGCACCATGATCGTCTGCCACCAGCATCTCAAGGGCTGCCGTGGTGGAGATCACCTTGAACGCCAAGATCACTGAATGGCGGGTGGTCGGAAGCGCCTACAACAAGCTACCTGAATGACTCATGCGTAGTCTCCACCATTTTCTCTTGGTCACGGTGCTTGCGCCGGCGCTCGGCCTTTCAGATGAGCTGATCAATTACTGCCACGACCCCGCCGCGGCGACGGACTGGGTACGGCTTATGCTGCGGTATGAGGGCGATCCTGATTTTCGTTATCTGTACACGCTGCGACAGGCATTGTGCGCCCGCGTCGACGCCGGCGAGCTCAGCTTGAACGCAGCGATCGAGCGTTTCGAGGATGCGCGCGCATCATTCAGAACAAAAGGAAGCGCCTCGAAAAGCTTGTAGGTTTTGACGAGGGGCTGGTGTGGTAATAGCAATGCATTACCCTAGTGGCCGAGTGCTTCCGAATATGCTGCCCATAGGGCCGGAAAGCACCACGAAGAAACTGCCCCTATGAATAACTCAGCGCGAGCGAGGGTAATTGACTGCCAAGACCAACAAGCAGCGCGGGCTCACGCACTGATGAATAACTGTTACTCCTACTACTCCGTACGTAATGCCAGACAGTTGGCTGACCTACTGAGCGGTGGCAGCCATTAAGACGACATCAGCATTCTGCTTTGGTTGACCCTCGCCGCTCCAGCTTTTGCCGCTACGCCCACCGGCCGCGTCGTCAAAATCGTCGGCGGTGACACACTCACCGTCCTGGATGCCAGTAATAGACGACACAAGATTCGCCTATCCCGCATCGACGCGCCCGAGCGTGGGCTGCCCTACGGCTCGGTGTCCCGGTAGAACGTGGGCGAATTAGTGTTCGACACGCAAGTCACCGTCGAATACGACAAGCGCGACCAGTACGGGCGCATTGTCGACAAGGTCCCCAGTCGACGGTCAGGATGCGAATCTCAAGCAGGTCTAGGCTGGACTGGCTATGGACGTGCTGCTGCTATACATGTCCGCACAACCGATTGACTAAATTGACACACAGGTAAAAGTCGTTGGGCATGGATAGACGTGCCTTCCTGACAGCTGTAAGTGCGATGGCGCTGGCGCGGGTGGTGCGTTCCTCTGAACTACCTAGGGATATGCGCATCACGCGGGCTGTAGGATTCGACCTTCCTTGCCGCAGATCTAAGCTGGCCGGCAAGAACGCCCAATTGGACGTGCACGGTGATCGAGCGACCGACCCCGTGTTGCGGCTTTGTACCAACACGGACCTTGAGGGGGCTGGGCAATTGCCGGGCTGAGAAGAAAGCAGTGGCGAGGCTGCTGGGCATGAATCCCTTTGAGGTTTATCGACGCGACGGGCGGCGGATCGTAGGCCCGCTGGGCACGGGCACCATGCCGCTTTGGGACCTCATCGGTAAGCTGCTTAAAAGTCCCGTCTACGACTTACTCGGTGGGGCGGGACCGGAGCGAGTTCCTGTCTATGATGGTTCCATCTACTTTGCCGATTTACTGCCGCAATACGCGGCTAATTGGCAAGACCGGATACGTGATGAGATCGACATGGGGCTGGCGATTGGACATCGCGCTTTCAAGATCAAGAGTGGAACGCTTCTGTCCCGAGGAGACTCGACACCATCGACAGCTAGTCAGTAGCGCAGATTGATGCTCGCGTGTGGTCCAGAGGCCGTGATCGACCTCTCATTCTCATCCTATATCCATCCCTCCATTTTCGAGCTGCTGGCATTGCTTGCTACGGCCCACCTTCTCCTCACCACCTGCATGAACCGTTTCCGGTTTATCGCTCTCCTTCAGAGTCAATGGCTAGACGTAAATTGCAACCGCAACATCTGGCGAGCTTTTTGCATCTTTCGAGGCAATGGCAGAGACTCGGCGCGGGCTGCCGCTAGGCAGTTAGGTGCCTCGTAGCTTATCAACAGCTGGTCTGGATCGAAGAACTTTCAAAAAGGCATGGAAATGATATTCCAAGGAGGTGATCGCCATGCGTGCACCGAGAGCACGTCTTCATGCTGGTTCCCCCATTCTATTGCTCATTATCGCGTTGCCGGCCTGCGACTTCGTTGACTCGGGTGGTTCACAAGGGGTCACAGTGGAAGGCGGCTGGAGCCGCACTGTCAATGAGCAGACGCAGGTGGTTTTAGATGCCGCCGCCGTGACTGATGTGGATGATGACGCTAGCTACCAGTGGAGCCAAATCAGCGGTCTGACCGTCGATCTCAAGAATGCGAAAACGAGGACAGCGAGATTCGTGGCACCAAGGGTGGACCGACGCATGGTGCTGGTGTTTAGACTGATCAAGACCGACGAGTTTGGCGGCTCGGACACAGGTGAGCTCCAGATCACGATCAATGATTCACCCGTGGCCGATGCGGGCACCAATCGCAGCGGCGTACCGGGAACGCGGGTGGCGCTGAATGGTAGGGACAGCACGGACACGGACGGCACCATCACGTTTGCATGGCTACAGATGGGCGGCCCGCCCGCCGCAAGCGCGGAAGGCTTCAATACCCCTGTACCGAGTTTCATCATGCCCGCCGCGCAATCCGGCGCGGTGTTGACCTTTCGGTTGGTGGTGAGGGACAACGACGGTGCACGTGCAACCGATACGGTAAATGCCACCGTCGATGCTGCACCGCTTCTGCCACTTCCCCCGATACTGTCGCTACTGCTGTCACCAGACCCGCCGCCTCCACCAGATGCCGGTGATGACACCGATCATGGAAATGACGACGGCGACATCGGCGATGACGATGGGGGCTTCGTGCTATTCAACGCGATGGCTTCGACCACCGCAGATGGGAAGGCTGTAGCCAGCCATTTGGCGTCGACGGCCAAAAGCGACGGCTGCTGGACAACGCCGCCTGGGCATGCAGTTTCCGGTAGTCTTCCCGGCGGTGAGAATATGGGCCGACAGCTCATATATAGGCTCACTAAAGATGCGCGCCAGGGTACCGTCGCGATCTTAGACGCTACCGCCGGTCGATTCAGGTACACGCCGCATGGGCCCACGGTCGGCGGAATTGACTGGTTCATGTACGAGGTAAGTGACGGCTACGCTAATGAACAGCGCATGGCGAAGATCGTGATCGGGCCCCGGATCATGGCACTAGGCGACGGCGCAACGGCCGGCCTTGTGAACAGAGCAACACAATTGCCAAGAGCCCCGCTGCGGGTCGGCTACCGGCAACATCTGCAGGAGCTGTTAGCTGCCGGAGGCTACACTGCCGACTTCGTCGGTTCTCAGTCCTTCGGCTACAGGGTCGAGGACTTCGACCCTGATAACGAGGCGCATGTCGGTTGGACTACCACTGAGATGGCGTACGGTAAAAGAGCAGACGGCAGGGGTGGTATCTATAGCTGGCTCAGTGCTCACCCGGCAGATATCGTCCTATTCCTCATCAGCGCCAAACAGATACTGGACGGCACATTCGGTGTGGAGGCGATTTTAGGCGAGATCGATCGGTGGGAAGCCAGCTCCGGTGTTAATCCGGTCACAGTGGTGCTGGCGGGAGCCCCAGGTGAGATGCCAGATTTGACAATATTCAACAACGAGATCAAAGCCATGGTTGCCCGGCGTGCGATCAGTCCTTTCAACGAGCCGGATGACATCATCGTGACTGATCATAATCAAGTGCTGACATATCCGACCGACTTCCATAGCCGGCTTTATCCCAATGAAGTTGGCTATCGTAAGATCGCAGAGACTTGGCACACTACGCTAATCGATCATGGCCTGCTGAATAAATGTCCTTAGTCTGCAGGCTAACCGTCCGATGCGAAGGCTGCGATTCATGGTGTGGTGAGCGGAATCGAAGATAGGCGGCGTAGCGATCTACAAGACTCGATCGCTTTGGCTTTGCATAGACGCTACGGTAAGCAGCAGGGGTATTGCGCTCAGGGTCAGCCAGATCAGCATCCGCAAATAGCCGCTGTTGGTCGGTCAAGCCATATTCATCTCTGTGCATGTCACGCTACCATCCATCGCGATAGCACTCATATTTATTTACGCATCATCAATATTCCTCCTAATAAGTGACCCTCGTAAACGGCAGGCGATTGGTCAGAACCCCATCCCAATGGATAAATCGTCCGCGGCTCGGGTTCGCTCTGCGTGCCGTTAAGATCTCTTACTATCGGAATCCCGACCGAAAGAGTCGCTGCCCGGCGGTCATCGATTCTTAGGTCGGTGTTTTTCAAGAGGCAAGTAGGCAGGTGGCTTTAACAAGATGGTGTTGCGCCTTTTCCAGCCTGGTAATTGTCTTACTCATAACCGCGCCCCTTCCTCTTCATTGAGCGCGAAAGACTGGAATCGTTGGCCATACTGGCAAGAACGAATTCGCTGGGGCGGGTAAGGCATAGATACCGATGCCACCGGACACCATAACCGCTGCCGCAATTGAAATTGCGATGCAGGCAAGCCCTCGAAAGATCAAGCGCCGAGCACTTGCGGGCGGGCGCGCTCGATGATGGCCTCGAACGGAAGCCCTGCCGGCAACGTGCCGTAAGCCCGCCCCTGTTCCCGGCCCAGACGCGACGCGCAGAATGTGTCGGCGACCGCCGCCGGCGCGTGCTGCACCAGCAGCGCCCCCTGCAGGGTGAGGGCGAGAGTCTCCACGAGCCGGCGCGCGCGGACTTCAGGTTCTGTCGGATCCCGCAGCATCTGGTTGAGCTGGGCTATTCCCGCATCCAGCTGTCGGTTGGCCCCCCGCGTCGGTTGAATCTCGGCAAGCAATGCTCCTATCGTCTCCGGCTCCTTTTGCAGGCTGCGAAGCAAGTCCAGGCATATGACGTTCCCGCAGCCCTCCCAGATGCCGTTCAAGGGGGCCTCACGATACATGCGCGGCATTATCGACTCCTCCACATAGCCGGCTCCGCCCAGACATTCGAGGGCCTCGGCGACATGGCCCGGGGCGCGCTTGTTGAGCCAATATTTAGCGACCGCCACCGCGACACGCGCAAACGCGCTTGCTTGCGGATCCAAAGCCGAGTCGTCGAAGGCTCGTGCGACGCGCATGACGAGCGCCAGCGCGGCCTCGGCTTCAAGCGCAAGGTCGGCCAGCACGTTGTACATGAGCGCATGGTCAGAAAGGCGCCTGCCGAAGGCCTCGCGGTAGAACGCGTGATGCGTCGCCTGCGCGACCGCCTGACGCATGAGCGCAGCCGCCGCCATGGCGCAATCCAGGCGCGTGTGGTGGACCATATCGATGATAGTGTGCACGCCGCGGCCCTCCTCGCCCACCAGACGCGCCCAGGTGCCGTGATACTCGATCTCGGCCGAGGCGTTCGAGTGATTGCCAAGCTTGTCTTTGAGTCTTTGGATGGCGAAGGGGTTGCGGCTCCCGTCCGGCCTGAAGCGGGGCACGAGAAAACACGAGGGCCCCTGGTCGGTTGAGGCGAGCGTCAGAAAGGCATCCGACATGGGGGCCGAGCAAAACCACTTGTGGCCGTGCAACTCGTACTCCGCGCCGGGGCCACTCGCGCCCAAGGCACGGGCGCGGGTCGAGTTGGTGCGCACGTCCGAGCCTCCTTGTTTTTCGGTCATGGCCATGCCGAAGGTCACACTGGTCTTTTGCACCGCCGGAATAAAGCGCGGGTCGTAATCGGCCACCAAGATCCGGGGTTCCCACTCGGTAGCGAGATCCGGCTCGTGCCGTAGCGCCGGCACCACCGCGTAGGTCATGGCCATGGGGCAGCACACACCCGGCTCGACCTGACAGAGCAGGTAGGCGAGTGCCGTGTGCGCGACATGGCCTCCGGCGGGCGTGGTCCAGGCGATGGAATGGACTGCGCTTCGCATAGCAAGGCGCATGAAATCGTGATAGGCGGGGTGGTATTCCACCTCATCGATGCGGTGACCGTAACGATCGAAGCTGCGCAATTTGGGCCGATAACGATTGGCAAGAAACCCGGCCTTAATCATCTCGGCGCTGCCTACCCCCGCGCCCATGATCCGCAGCCGCTCGCGCGCGAAAGCGCCGCCCTCGCGCTCGACGGCCTCTCGCAGCGCCGCGTCCTGCTCAAAGGCGTTGTAACCCTCAAGCGGCGGCGGCTGATTAAGGACCTGGTACGGGTCGGGGTATGGCGAGCCTGATGGGTCGGTGCTACGCATCAGAATGAATCTCCTGAGTGATACAGCCTGTCGCTAACAAAGCAGTGAGGATTGTAGGCTGATTCATCCGACGATGCAGAAGCCGAAAGAGATCACGTGCCTGTGCGCACGAGGGGCAGTCACAAAGATGTAGGCGTATAGAACCTATGTGGCCCTTTGATATGCTCTCCCCATTATCTGCGATGGACTGTCGCACAAGCCGCGCATGAGCAAATCAGCAGATAAAGCAAGCCTGGGCTACCCGATCGGCAACATCTAGTATGGCACCTCTGGATGGACGGACCGCACGCTGATCGACAGCGGCTTCTACCCGCCCGAGGCCAAGACGGCAGCCGCGCGGCTCAACTATTACGCCGCCCAGTTCCCAATCGTGGAGGTCCACAGCACCTACTATGCGCCGCCCTCACAAAGCAACGCCGACCTGTGGACAGCCCGCACACCTCCATACTTCATCTTTAACATCAAAAGCCTACGGTGGCCTGACCCACCATCACATCGAGGTCGGCAGGCTTCCGGAAGACGTACGAGATCTGTTGCCGGGATCGCAAGCCGATAAGAAGCGCATTTACGTTAATGCAGTACCGCCAAAAGCGCAGGAGATTCTTTGGAACATCCATACTGAAGCCCTGCAGCCACTCGCGGAGCAAGGCAAGTTCGGTTGTGCGCTGTTTCAGTTCCCGCCGTGGTTTTAGGAAGAATCGCGATACGGTGGCGTACCTTGAGCAGCTTCGCGGTAGGAGCCCGTATCCGATCGCAGTTGAAATTCGCGGTGATGGGTGGATGGACGAAGACCGGCAGAAGAGCACCCTAGACATTCTGGAACGCCATGGCCTTTCGTATGTCGTCGTTGACGAGCCGCAGGGTTTAAGTCCTCGGTGCCGCCGGTTTTGGCCGTCACGGCCGATCTTGCGGTCGTGCGGTTTCATGGCCGCAACGCCGAGACGTGGGAGAAGAAGGACCTGACGCCGGCTGAGCGGTTCAACTATCGGTACAGCGAGGATGAGAAGGAGTGGCGCGAACCCATCCATGAGCTGTCCCGGCAGGCTGGGCGCGTGCATGTGCTCCTCAACAACTGCCACCGTGACGATGCGGTGATGAACGCCCGACAACTCGGCCTGCTCCTTCATCTTGATGAAATCAGTCCTCGCAATGGCCCTATGCCTGTGGGCGTCGCTGACTCAGACTGCCGCAGTTCCCGGTCGTCAAGATCGCCGATGGGAATCCATTGCCGTCCTAAATGCCGGCAAGAGGCGACAAGATTGGTCAGCCGCAATGGGCCGGGTGACCGGGGGCCTTGGGCATATAGAAATATGGCGGAGCT